>NZ_JADDYG010000298.1:74621-113993 GCF_015163535.1 Vibrio sp. OPT46
ATCAAAAGTACCATTGGCATCTTGATATGGGATCAGAGCATGTAGGGTAAAATAGTCCTTCGGGACAAAGTTTTCGATTTCTTCATCACGACGCACCACTAAGCCAAGAACTGGCGTTTGCACTCGCCCTACCGAGAGAACACCTTGATACCCTGCTTTTTGACCAAGCAAGGTATAAGCACGAGACATGTTCATACCATACAGCCAATCAGCCCGAGAGCGGGCCAATGCAGAAACTGAAAGTGGGATAAACTCGCGATTACTGCGCATAGAACTGAGTGCGCGTTTAACCGCAGGTAAGTTCAAGTCGGAAATCAGCAAACGCTGTGTGGATTCCTTCTTGGTTTTAGATAACTTGCAATAGTCCAGAACTTCATCAACTAACAGCTGACCCTCTCGATCTGGGTCTCCTGCATGAATGACTTCGTTAGCTTCTTTGAGCAATTTACGAATCACTGTTAATTGCTTACTTGCGCTTTTCCTCGGTCTGAGCTGCCATTGCTGCGGAACAATTGGTAAATCTGCCATATTCCACTTTTTATAACGCTCATCGTAAGCGTCAGGTTCGACTTGTTCGAGCAAATGGCCGATACACCAAGTAACGATATCCCCGTTCCCACAGCGGATGAATCCTTGATCTTTCTTTTGAGGGTTTGGCAGTGCAGCGGCAATCGCACGGCCTAAGCTTGGTTTTTCAGCAATAAACAGACGAGACATAACGTTTTGGAAATAAATATAATTAGGGCCACATTAACGAATGTAGCCCTAATAAATCAAGAAAAACTGTATAAATAAACAGTCAGTTTATTTAAGTTTTCAGTTATAGAAATTCAACAAACTGAGAAAGGTCACGCTCAGGAACTTTCATCGGTGTACAACCAGGCGTGCCTAAGTACAAGAAACCAACAATCTCATCGTCACCTTCTAAACCAAATGCTTGATGAACTTCTGGATGGAACATCCACTTACCTGAGCGCCAAAACCCTTGAAAGCCTTGCGCTACGGCTGCCATTTGCATCGCTTGTACAGCGCATCCCGCAGATAAGTGTTGCTCTAGTGCTGGTACTTTCTCATGTTCTGTTACTTTAGCAATCACCGTGATCACCATTGGTGCGCGAAATGGGGCATTCTTTACCTTTTCGACCACCGCTTCATCACTATTTTCAGCTTCTGCCGCTTTTACCAAGATATCTGACAGTTTTTTCAAACCATCGCCCTGTGCGATAACGAAACGCCAAGGGGTTAATCCCGCATGGTCAGGCGCACGAAGGCCAGCACGAATGATGTTCTCAAGAGCTTTACCTTCTGGTGCAGGCGCGGATAACTTCGCGATAGATCGGCGATTGAGCAAAAGATCGAGAGCGTCCATGAAAGAATCCTTATTGAATATCGTTGTTATTTTGTTTACGCCACTTTAGCACAATCTGCTCCTGCGAATAACAACCGGTTTTCTGTGGGCTTGATAACGTGCTTCACTTAACATCAATCTGGGTTTAATGTTAATTTATTCGCGAAATGAATAAGTTGAACATAGGCAGGTTGATGAACAAGGACAAACAAAACAGCATTTACGAAAAGATCGTTAATGACGAAGATGCCCGTGCCTGTAAGGCGATTCCTGAATCAGCTTGTCATCAAGTTCCCGGCAACTTTCTTAAAATCATTCTCGCTCAGTTTTTAACGAAAGTCGGCGATGCGTTAATCAATCCTAAAGTCACGTTGCCGTGGATACTACAAAGTCTCGGGGCTCCGGTTTACTTAATTGGTTGGCTGGTTCCTATTCGTGAGTCAGGATCCCTTATCCCACAACTTAGCATCGCGCACTACATCCGACGCATTCCAGTAAGAAAATGGGTCTGGGTAATTGGCAGTATCTTGCAGGCTCTTTCCATATTTGCAATCGGATTGGTCGCATTAACTCTAACAGGAGCAGCTGCGGGTTATGGTGTGATTGCATGCCTTGTGATCTTCAGCCTCTCACGCGGTTTAAATTCCGTCGCATCAAAAGATGTATTGGGCAAAACCATCCCTAAAAACCAACGAGGTCAAGTCAACGGCTGGTCTTCAAGCGCTGCTGGCCTGGTTACGCTGCTTTTCGCGAGCCTTCTGGCACTAGCCTGGTTATGGGACGTAGAGCCGACAGAGCGCTTTTACGGTCTGAGTTTAGGCTTAGCGGGCGTCATATGGCTCATCGCGGCATTCGTCTATGCGCGAATTAATGAGTATGCCGGTGAGGTAGACGGTGGTCGAAATGGCGTCCTCGAAGCATTTAAACAACTCGCGTTACTTAAGACAGACGTGACCTTTCGTCGATTCGTTATCACGCGGACACTATTTTTATGTTCTGCGCTGAGTGCACCGTACTACGTTGTGCTGGCACAGCAATCTCTGGGTGGACAGCTCTGGGTGCTAGCTCTCTTTATGTTTGCGAGTGGCTTAGCCTCCTTTGTGTCAGGTCCTTTCTGGGGAAGAATGTCCGATCGCTCCAGCCGCAGTGTGATGGTCATAGGCGCAATGATGAGCGCGCTACTTGGTGTTGTGTTATTTATTTACGATACATGGGTCACCGCTAGCCAAAGCTTCCTATTCGTGATTCCTCTGCTTTACTTTTGTGTTTGTATTGCCCACGACGGAATACGAGTCGGACGAAAAACCTATTTAGTTGATATCGCAGAAGGTGACAAACGGACGAGCTATGTAGCCGTGAGTAACACAGTGGTTGGGATAATGCTGCTTCTAATGAGCTCTCTTGGTGTTATGTCGAACTTCTTGAGCCTTTCAGCTGTGGTGTTAGTGTTCTCTTTTATTACTTTTGCTGGCGTGGTAATGGCCAAACAACTGCCAGATATCAGTGACTAGTTCTATACAAAAAAGCTGCGCTCAAAGCGCAGCTTTTATGGTAAACACACATTAAAAGGCTAGAGTTTTACCGCCAATTTAACACCTTGACGAATCGCACGCACAGCATCAAGTTCACCCGCATGGTCAGCTCCGCCAATGATATGAATCTTCTCTCCGAGTTCAGACCATTTATCTTCAAATGGACGAACAGACTCTTGCCCCGCACAAATGACGACTTTGTCCGCGTTCAATAATTGTTCTTTTCCATCTACATGAATGTGCAAACCTTGATCATCAATTTTATCGTAAGACACACCACCGACTAAATGTACGCCCCGTTTTTCAAGGGTACGTTTATGGATCCAACCTGTCGTTTTACCCGGACCTTTACCTACACGACCTTTACGACGCTGAAGTACCCAGACTTCTTTATCGCTAACCGCATCAGGGTAAGGGTATAAACCACCCGGCTGAGACATCTCCTTGTCGATTCCCCATTCATGCAACCAGTCATCCAACGTTTGTCCAACTGGCTCTGTGAGCATGGTCGCGACATCTACGCCAATGCCACCAGCACCAACGATAGCCACTTTCTCACCGACTGGCGTTTTGTCTCGAATGAGAGTTTGATAGTCGACGACTTTCTCTGGGTTATCAATTCCATCAATATTGACTTTACGTGGCTCAACACCCGATGCCATCACTATCTCATCGTACTCTGTGAGTAAGTCATAGTTCGCTTCCGTCGATAAGTGCAGATTCACGCCTGTTTCATCAATACGGTTAGCGAAATATCGTATCGTCTCTCGAAACTCTTCCTTACCAGGGATCTGCATCGCAAGACGGAACTGACCACCGATGCGGTCGTTCTTTTCGAACAAATCAACCTTATGGCCACGTTCAGCCAGTGTGGTCGCACAAGCCAAGCCCGCAGGTCCAGCACCAACAACTGCAATGTTTTTCTTTTTAAAGGCTGGTTCAACAACAATTTCGGTTTCATAGCACGCTAGAGGGTTCACTAAGCAACTGGCGCGCTTACCTTTAAACACGTTATCTAGACACGCCTGATTACAACCAATACACGTATTAATAAGCTGCGCTTTTTCCTGTTCGGCTTTAGCAACAAAGTAAGGATCGGCCAAGAATGGGCGCGCCATCGAAACCATGTCGGCATGACCTGAAGATAAAATACGTTCTGCTTCATCTGGCGTATTTATACGGTTGCAAGTGATAATAGGAACCGAAACGTGAGGTTTAACTTTTTCCGTAACCCATGTAAACGCACCGCGTGGTACTTGAGTCGCAATTGTCGGAATTCGAGCCTCATGCCAACCGATACCCGTATTAATAATCGTGACGCCAGCCTCTTCAAGTGCTTTCGCCAATTCGATAACGTCTTCAAAAGTGCTGCCCTGCTCGACAAGATCCAGCATAGAAAGACGGAAGATGATGATGAACTTGTCACCTACCGTCTTGCGTACCGCTTTAACAATTTCTAGCGGAAAACGCATACGTTTTTTATAGCTGCCACCCCATTCGTCGTAACGCATATTAGTACGTTTACATAAGAATTGGTTTATCAAGTAACCTTCCGAGCCCATTAACTCGACGCCATCATAACCAGCAAGCTGTGCTAACTCCGCACTATTAGCAAACGCGTCGATGGTTTTCTTTATCTGGCGGTCGCTCATTTCACTCGGAGCAAACTTTGCAATTGGCGCTTTAATGCCAGATGCACTTTGCGAGAATGGATGCATTGCATAACGCCCAGCATGGAGAATTTGCAACGCAATTTTACCACCGTGCTTGTGCACCGCTTCTGTCACAACTTTATGGGCTTTAGCATGTTTTGGCTTGCTGAATTCAGCACTCAACGGGTGTAAACGACCGCGTAAGTTAGGAGAAAAACCTCCGGTTACAATCAGTCCGACACCGCCTTTCGCGCGTTCTTCATAAAAAGCCGCGAGCTTCTGTAATCCTTCTTTGTGCTCTTCTAAGCCAGTGTGCATTGATCCCATCAGAACTCGGTTTCGTAATTGTGTGAAACCGAGGTCCAGTGGCTTTAATAGGTTTGGGTACATGGCAGACATCACTTAACATCCATTGTTATTATCATGGTCTGACCAGATTAAGCCTGCTCAACCAAAAAATCAAACAAGCGTTTACATTTTTGTAACACCGATCAATCTCGTGTGAAAATATGCCAATTGTTGAGTGGTCGTGATAAGCTAAAAAAATGTTATCTTTTGAGATCTTAGAGATAAGAACCCATACTTTGTTAGACTCGGCGTAACTATCTCGTTATGGAGACAAGATGAAAAAACTCTTCAAATTTATTGGTTTGATATTTAAAGGGATATGGAAAAGTATCACTTTCATCAGACTCGCACTGGCAAACCTAATTTTCTTGCTGATGATTGCCGTTTTCTACTTTGCCTTTACTTATACCGGAGACGGTCAACCTGTCGTCGAAAAAGAATCTGCATTGGTGATGAACCTTTCAGGCCCAATTGTCGAACAAAGACGTTATGTAAACCCAATGGACTCTTTTGCTGGTTCCCTTTTGGGTAATGAGTTACCGAAAGAAAACGTCCTTTTCGATATCGTTGATACTATTCGCTACGCGAAAGACGATCCTAAAGTGTCTGGATTAGTGCTAGCACTACGAGACATGCCAGAAACAAATCTCACGAAACTACGTTACATCGCGAAAGCGTTGAACGAATTTAAAGCGTCAGGCAAACCCGTTTACGCCGTAGGTGATTTCTACAACCAAAGCCAATATTACTTGGCAAGTTACTCTGACAAAGTTTATCTGGCACCTGATGGTGGTGTATTGATTAAAGGTTACAGCGCTTACTCAATGTACTACAAAACGTTACTTGAAAAGCTTGACGTTTCTACTCATGTTTTTCGCGTAGGTACTTATAAATCCGCTATCGAACCTTTTATTCGTGATGACATGTCCGATGCGGCGAAAGAGTCAGCAACACGTTGGGTTACTCAATTATGGAGTGCTTTTGTTGATGACGTAACAACAAACCGAAACATTGATGCGAAAGTGCTTAATCCAACCATGGATGAGCTGATTAACGAGATGAAGTCTGTAAATGGCGATATTGCTCAGCTCGCAGTCAAATTGGGGCTAGTGGATGAACTCGCGACACGCCAAGACATTCGCACTCTATTTGCAAAACAGTTTGGTAGCGACGGCAAAGACAGCTACAACGCGATTGGTTACTACGACTACCTTGCAACGATTCGTCCTGATTACACACTACCTCAACACGACATCGCCGTTGTTCTAGCCAGTGGCGCGATTATGGACGGTCAACAACCTCGCGGAACTGTTGGTGGTGACACGGTCGCAAGCTTGCTGCGTCAAGCACGCAATGATGAAAAAGTGAAAGCGGTCGTGTTACGAGTAGATAGTCCAGGAGGCAGTGCCTTTGCTTCTGAAGTGATTCGTAACGAAGTAGAAGCTCTGAAGCAAGCAGGTAAGCCGGTTGTTGTATCCATGTCGAGTTTGGCCGCTTCTGGTGGTTATTGGATTTCAATGAGCGCAGACAAAATCGTTGCTCAGCCAACAACCCTGACGGGCTCCATTGGTATATTTAGTGTCATCACCACGTTTGAAAAAGGCTTTAGCAAGTTAGGTATTAATACTGATGGCGTTGGCACATCGCCGTTCTCAGGTGACGGTATTACCACTGGCCTTTCTGAGGGCGCGTCTCAAGTGTTCCAGTTAGGTATCGAGCACGGTTACAAGCGCTTTATTTCTCTAGTTGGCGAGAATCGCGATATGTCTCTAGAGGAAGTTGACAAAGTTGCTCAAGGTCGAGTTTGGACTGGCCAAGATGCACTATCCTTTGGTCTTGTCGATCAAATGGGTGACTTTGATGATGCTGTAGAGCTAGCGGCGAAACTAGCGAACGTAACCGATTACGGCATTTACTGGGTAGAAGAGCCTCTTTCACCTACTGAACTATTTCTACAAGAGTTTATGAAACAGGTAAAAGTCTCTCTAGGTATTGATGCAACAAGCTTGCTACCAAAAAGTCTTCAACCCGTAGCTCAACAATTCGAACAAGACGCAAGCTTGCTCCAAAGCTTCAACGATCCTAAAGGTCAATACGCATTTTGTTTGAACTGCCAAGTGCAGTAGTTTTTCCATCAATATTACAAAGGGCACTTCTACTTGAAGTGCCCTTTTTATTAGGCTTTGCATCTCCTCAGATGACTTTCTGATGCTGTGCGTATAGCCTCGCATCTCAAGGTTATTTAGGTATATAATCCCCGCCTCTGTTCCCCTACACGAAAGAAAAAACGATGACTAGAAAACACATCTACATCGCTTACACCGGTGGTACCATCGGAATGCAAAAATCCGACCACGGCTATGTGCCTGTTGCTGGCTTTATGGAAAAGCAATTAGCAAGCATGCCCGAATTCCATCGTCCTGAAATGCCGGATTACACCATCCACGAATACGACCCTCTGATTGACTCATCAGATATGACACCTGCTGACTGGCAGCAGATTGCGAATGATATTCGTGACAACTATGACAAATACGATGGTTTCGTTATCCTACATGGTACTGACACCATGGCGTACACAGCGTCCGCATTGTCTTTCATGCTTGAAAACCTTGGTAAGCCAGTGATTGTAACGGGTTCACAAATCCCTCTCGCAGAGCTGCGTTCTGACGGCCAAGCAAACCTATTAAACGCGCTACATATTGCGGCAAACTACCCGATCAACGAAGTAACTTTGTTCTTCAATAATCAATTGATGCGTGGTAACCGCAGTACAAAATCTCATGCAGACGGTTTTAATGCCTTTACTTCACCAAACCTTCCTCCACTATTGGAAGCTGGGATCAATATTCAAGTTAGCAACAGCGTAACCGTTGGTGCACAACCAGAAGGTGAGTTTAAGGTTCACAACATCACGCCACAACCAATCGGTGTGATCACCATGTACCCTGGTATTTCACACGAAGTTATCCGCAACACGCTTCGTCAGCCCGTGAATGCGATGATTCTTCTGACTTTTGGTGTCGGTAATGCTCCTCAGAACCCTGAGCTGCTTGGTCACCTGAAAGAAGCCTCTGAGCGCGGCGTTATTGTCGTAAACCTAACTCAGTGTTTGGCAGGTAAAGTGAATATGGGCGGATATGCCACAGGTTGTGCTCTCGCAGACTCTGGTGTTATCAGTGGCTTTGACATGACGCCCGAAGCGGCGCTGGCAAAACTACACTACCTTCTAAGCCAAAACCTTTCTTACGAAGAAGTAAAAGAGAGAATGCAACAAGTACTGCGTGGTGAAATGAGCCTGTAAGTTCAAGCTTTCTACGATCTAAAAAGCCCAATACAATTTGGGCTTTTTTCTTTCAAAATCAAAATAATAAAATTTTGAGAAATAAGGCGTAAGGATTAATCAATGTTCGGATTGACACGAACAATATCGCTCTCTTCTCCGCTGAATTGTTTTTTAAGCTCTTGTTTTGATTTAAAACTGATTTCACCACCGGCTGCAACCGTCATATGCTGCGCATCAGTATTATGTTTTGATTGATACAACATCACAGCTTGCATACACGAATCTCGCTGCTCTTTAGAAAGTGTTGTACCCTCAGGCCATCTTCCCGTTTCTACTGCATAGACTAAGCGATCATAAACTTCTGGAGTCATCGCTTGTAATAGTTGTTCTGCGTCCATAGTGTACCTTCTTATTACATTCTATTTACAGAACATAACGGGTTAAGAAACTGAGTCAAGAATACGAAAATGAATTGGTGTAACGGATCACAAGCAAAGCCATGAAAAGAACAAACTGGTTACTTCTCAGCCTCGCATGTTTTGCGCTATCGGGCTGTTTTGAAGGTAACGTGACAACCGAAGAGTTGTGCCAAAAAACACCAGAGCTGCGTTGCGAGCAGCTCAATATGGATGACGGCCAATGTCGAATTCCAAGAACAAATTTGGTTTGGCATCGGTTTGAGCAATTGAAAAACCCATCAGAGGCCAACCAAATCATCGAATACGGTCTGGTCGCTGAGTATAGGAAATGCTTAGAACTCGCCTCCCAGATCACCCCTATTGATCAAAGTGCTCTCAAAAGACAACGCTTTAATGCATTGGTACACAGTATTGATGAGCTAGAGCGCATCGTAAACGAGTTAAAAGGCTCAGAAGACCCGGCTACTTTGTATTTCTTATGGTCTCAAACGGGAGATACTCAAGCTCGGCGCGCATTTTTACAAATGGAAGGGTCTCCCCAATTAAATAATGCTGAGATGCAATATGCATTAGCCACTTTTTATACCAACCGAGATACCAAGAAAACCCTGGAGCTTCTTAATAACGCGTTGTCTTTATCTGATGAAGACAACATCAATCCGGTCATTCTCAAGTCAATGGCAAGTATTCATCAGGGGCTTGGAGACAAAGAGCAAGCGTATCTATGGGCAATGGTCGCGAAGAGATTCGACGTACCGCTTGCTGATGAAAAGCAGCTCCAACGTATGTTCAATTTCAGTCATCCAGAGCGATATAAGCAGTTGGATGAATTAGCCGAATCGGTGGCGAAAGCCATAGAGAAAGGTATCTATTCCCCAGCAATGATACCCAGTGAGATATAAACGAAAAACTCCCGCAATGAGCGGGAGTTTTTATTTAAGTCGAGCGACACTCAGATCACTGTTGAGCATGAATCATCCTGAAAGGATAAAACAATCTCGAGCACAATTTTGTCGTTATTATTCTGATTTGTTGAAAATTAACGACACAGAATTAACACAAAAACGCTCTCCTGTGGTCTGTGGGCCATCTTCAAAAACGTGCCCTAGATGGCTATCACACGTTGCACAACGAATCTCTGTACGTACCATTCCGTGACTTAGATCTTCTAAATAACGCACCGCTTGATCGTTGATAGGCGCATCAAAACTTGGCCATCCGCAGCCAGAGTCATACTTGTTATCAGAGACAAAGAGAGGGGCATTACAACAAGTACAAGCATAAACACCAGTTTCCTTATTATGCAGTAGCTTACCGCTGAAAGGAGGCTCTGTACCTTGCTCTCGGCAAACACGGAACTCTTCATCAGACAGTTGCTCACGCCACTGTTCATCTGACTTCGTCACTTTTTTCCCGCTTTGTTCCACGACTTTCGGCTCCTTATTTACTGTTCTTGGTATTGACTTTTTTAGCAAAAAACTTGCTTCTCTTAACAGTTGTAGCACATACTTTCTCACCAGGACACCATGCGTAATTAATTTGATAAGAGCACTTATCTCACCAGTTATATTACGCCAACTGGGCTACAGAAGAATCAGTTAAAAGTTTAAAAAACGTACATTTGCAAAGAATTGTTAAAAAAAGCGTCGCTTTTTTTTGACTTTAAACAAGTTAAGTCCGATTATCACTTGCAGATGTTTACTGGATTCTGTAATTTTACTACCAGTTATCTTTAATCAGAAATTAAGTTGTGGAGCAACTATAATGACTATCAAAGTAGGTATTAACGGTTTTGGCCGTATCGGTCGTTTCGTATTCCGTGCAGCGCAAGAGCGCAACGACATCGAAGTAGTAGGTATTAACGACCTTATCGATGTAGATTACATGGCATACATGCTTAAGTATGACTCAACTCACGGCCGTTTCAACGGTACTGTTGAAGTTGAAGGCGGTAACCTAATCGTTAACGGTAAAACTGTACGTGTTACTGCAGAGCGCAACCCTGAAGACCTAAAATGGGACGAAATCGGTGTTGACGTTGTAGCTGAAGCAACTGGTCTTTTCCTAACTGACGAGACTGCACGTAAGCACATCACTGCTGGCGCGAAAAAAGTTGTACTAACTGGTCCTTCTAAAGACGCTACTCCAATGTTCGTTAACGGCGTAAACTTCGACACTTACGCTGGTCAAGACATCGTTTCTAACGCTTCTTGTACTACTAACTGTCTAGCGCCTATCGCTAAAGTTCTTAACGACAAGTTCGGTATCGAATCTGGTCTTATGACTACAGTTCACGCAACTACAGCAACTCAAAAAACTGTAGATGGTCCTTCTGCTAAAGACTGGCGCGGTGGTCGTGGTGCTTCTCAAAACATCATCCCATCTTCAACTGGTGCTGCTAAAGCTGTAGGCGTTGTACTTCCAGAAGTAAACGGCAAACTAACTGGTATGGCTTTCCGCGTACCAACTGCTAACGTTTCTGTAGTTGACCTAACTGTTAACCTAGTTAACGGTGCTTCTTACGAAGACATCTGTAAAGCGATGAAAGAAGCTTCTGAAGGCGAACTAAAAGGCGTTCTAGGCTACACTGAAGATGCAGTTGTATCTCAAGACTTCATCGGCGAAGTTTGCACTTCAGTATTCGATGCTAAAGCTGGTATCGCGCTAACTGACAAATTCGTTAAGGTTGTATCTTGGTACGACAACGAAATCGGTTACTCAAACAAAGTTCTAGACCTAATCGCTCACATCTCTAAGTAATTAGAAAGTTAGCAATTAGCGAATAACTTCGTTAAAGAAAAGGCGGCTCTAGGGTCGCCTTTTTTGTATCTGGAATTTGAGAGAATGCAGGCTCGATGTTGCATTTAATGTGAGAAGCGCGTCTAAAAGCTCTCCCCAGCGATAGGAAACTATACATGGATTTAAAAACTCTCCCAGCCCTAACGGTGCTATCTGATAACGTCACTATCGTTGAAGTTGATCAGATAAAAATCATCCGAGTGATTCATGACAAAGCAACGGCAGGCATCTCGCTACACGGTGGTCATGTCGTGTCGTTCACGCCTGAAGGTCAAGAAGATCTGATCTGGATGAGCGAAAAAGCTGTCTTCGATGGTAAAGCTGCTCTTCGCGGTGGTATTCCGATTTGTTGGCCTTGGTTTGGGCGTATTGCTGCTCCAGCTCACGGCTTTGCCCGCACCGCAGAATGGGAGTTGGTTGAACATCGTGAGAACCATAACGGTGTGATTGTTGAACTTGCTCTGTTCCCGACAGAAGAAATCCACGATATTTGGCCCCATATGTTTGACGCTCGTTTGGTGATTGAAGTGGGCGATGAGCTAAAAGTGACGCTCAAAGTCATGAACATCGATGACGAGGCTTGGACCTTCTCTGGCGCATTACATACTTACCTAAACGTTGGAGACATTAAGCAAGCACAAACGACAGGCATGGGTGCCGAGTACATTGATAGCTTGAAAGCTGATGCGGTATGCCAAGGTGGTAATGTTCTACAACTAACTGACACCATTGATCGCGTTTACACGCAACCAGAAGCGAAAATTTTGGTAAAAGACCCGGTATTGGATCGTACGCTAAGCGTACACAACCAAGGCCACAACTCAGCAGTATTATGGAACCCTTGGGCAGAAGGTGCGCAAAGCATGGGTGACATGGCTGACGATGGTTATCAAACCATGTTGTGTGTGGAGTCTGCTGTTCATGCACCAAGTATTGAGCAAGGTCAAACGCTCCAACCAGGTGAGACACATGAACTTGTCACTGTCATTTCAGCGCAGTAAGAATCACCATATAAAGGCCGGGGATACCCGGCTTTTTTGTAATAAAAGCTCTGCTTAGATGGTCCTATCTTTACTAACTTATTGGTTACTGGTCACTTTTGACGGTTTCATTAATAAATATCAAAAAAATTGATCATATAAACCGATAGCATACCGATACAAAACTCATAAATAATAAAAATATCAGGAATTAGTCTATGTTAGAGAGATACCGAAATCAAAGTGTCGGATTCCAGTTGAAACTGGTGATCACTTTGTGTCTATTCATTGCTTTCAGCAGTATTGCAGCGCTTGTTTACCGCAACGCTTCCGATGTTCTATTGGAAAGCACACTGAAAGAACACCAATCTAAAGTAGAATCAATGGCAAAAACCATTGCTGGCCAATTCGATGCTTACCTGCACACCGCTAAAGTCCTCGAATCTACTTTTCGCAATGGCTACCTTGCCGGTGTCTATGTCGAAAATTACACGGTTGACTTCATGGGACATGAAGTACCAAACATCACTCAATACAGTGAAAGCTTAATTAATGACACCAAGTTGGTCGACAGTTTCACACGTGATACCGGCGCTATAGCAACGCTATTCGCACCATTGGGTGACGACTTTATTCGGGTGTCCACCTCCCTAAAAGATCCACAAGGTCAGCGAGCGGTCGGAACCACGCTAGGCATCAACCATCCTGGTTATCAGCAACTTAAAGCAGGACAACCGTATTACGCTCAAATTAAATTGTATGGCGAGCGCTACATTACCTACTATGCCCCAATCAAAGATGCGACAGGAAAGGTAGCAGGCCTATCGTTTATTGGCTTACCAGTAGACCAAGCGACACAAACCTTATTCGATGCACTCGAAGAGATAAAATGGGGCGACACTGGTTACACCATTATCGTTGATAACGACGAAAACAATCTTGGTAAATACCTACTTCATCCAGCAAAAAGCGGCTCAGATTCGTCAATACTAGAAGTCGCCGACTACAATGGTCACAAGCCTTTTGGCCAGATTTTCGAACAATCTAGTGGATTAATTCGCTACCCTTTCGAGTACCAAGGTAACGTAGGCGAAAAGTATCTTGTCTACACAGAGGTTCCAGGTTGGAACTGGAAACTGCTAGGCGGTACATTTATCAAAGAAGTTACAAAAGGTAGCGACACGCTTCTCACACTCATTGCCATCATTTCTTCGGTAGCGGCAATCATTACTTTTGTTGTACTGACACTTTTCTTGAATCACAGCTTACAACCTCTCACGACTCTAAACTCATACATGACTCGCTTAGCCGGCGGCGAAGTCAGCTTGAGCGTCCCAGCGTCTCGTAAAGCATCAAAGAATGAAATTACGAACCTGAGCTCGGGTGTCGCCAGTATGGCAAGTCAGCTCAATGAACTTGTCGGTAAGATCCGTTCAACAAGCGACTTAGTGGAGAGCAACTCCACCAGCGTTGCCAACGATGCACATAGCAATTTGACCCAAGCCGACCGACAACAACAAGAAGTCGAGCAAGTTGTGACAGCGATTGAAGAAATGGCCTCTTCCGCTCAATCTGTCGCACAACAAGTCGAAAGCATTGCGGAAAACGTACGCTCAGCAAATACCGATAGCCAGTCTGGTCTCGCGATTGTTGAAGGCGTATGTATCGACGTTGCTCAACTTAACGATCAATTGGATCAATCAGCAACGGCTATCGAGCAAGTAAATCGCGATAGCGAGAGTATTCAAACCGTCACTAAAATGATTGATGAAATTGCTGAGCAAACCAATTTACTTGCCTTGAATGCCGCCATTGAAGCAGCACGAGCAGGTGAACAAGGTCGTGGCTTCGCAGTTGTAGCAGATGAAGTGCGCACACTTGCGCACCGAACCCAAAGCTCAGTTCAGGATGTCGTGGAAATTATCGAGAAACTAAAAGGGTCGACTCATAATGCAGTTAATATGATGACAGACAGCCAACGCAGTGCAAACCAGGTCTTGGACAAAGCACAAGACGCGGGCACAGCATTAGAAGCCATCGCAGTACAAGTGCAGTCGATAGCCTCTCAAGCCGACGCCATTGCAGCGACTTCAGAAGAACAAGCTCAAGTTTCACAAGAAATTGCAGCAAATGCCCATTCTATCAGTGAACTTAACCGAGAAAGCCGCAACACGAGCGCAAAAACCTCGCAAAGTGCCATTGAACTTCAACAACAAGCACGAAACTTGAAAGAGCAAGTCGACTTCTTCCACTAATACTTAATAAGAGCCGACCCAGTCGGCTCTTTTTGTTTCACTTGATACCACGCTTTTTGATAGAATTTGCCGCCCTACTTTCTGTTCGAGATCGTCATGAACTATCAATGCCCTCTATGCCACCAAGCCCTAGCGTTAAATGAAAAAACGTTTAAGTGCGAAAACAATCATCAGTTTGACTTAGCAAAAGAAGGCTACGTTAACTTGATGCCAGCGCACCACAAACGTTCTAAAGATCCTGGTGACAACAAAGAGATGATGCAAGCTCGTCGTCGATTCCTCGAAGGAGATTACTACAACCCAATGCGCCAAGAAGTGGCGCAGCTGTGTGCAACATACACTGAGGGGAGCACCCATCAATTATTAGATATTGGTTGTGGTGAAGGTTACTACACAGATCAAGTACAAAAGACGATAGAAACACAAGCGAACCATGCCACGATTTATGGCTTAGACATTTCCAAAGTTGCCATTCGTTACGCGGCGAAGCGTTACACGCACTGCAACTTTAGTGTGGCTTCTAGTCACCGACTTCCCTTCGCAAATGAATCCTTAGATGCCATTTTGCGCATTTATGCCCCGTGTAAAGCTGAGGAGCTGCAGCGCGTTGTAAAAAACGACGGCGTTGTTGTCACGGTTACTCCTGCTAGCCGCCACTTATACCAACTGCGTGAGCGCATTTATCAAGAAGTTCGTCTTCACAATGAAGAACCAGAACATATTGAAGGGTTTGAATTAGAGCACCAGCAGCATCTTAACTATGTTATGGACTTGAAAAACGGAGCCGCAATCGATTTATTGCAAATGACGCCATTCGCATGGAAAGCAACCGATGCTCTTCGTGAAGAGTTGAAATCCGCTACACTTTTCCAATGTGAGGCTGATTTTATGTTGCGTGTATATCGCAAAAAAACACTCAATTAATAAGTCAAAAAAACAACAAACGCAAATAGTTATCATTTATATTGATTCATTGCTCAGCCTCCATTAATATCATCCGGACATTTTTGGAGGCTTTTCAATGCGCTTTTCTACTTTGAGCTTGCTCTTTGCAGGCTTACTTACTGGTTGCTCTTCATATACGCACACCAACTCTCACGCAACCTCAGCGGAAGTCACTAGTTTGTACGACTACCAACTATACACCCCTTCTGGCGAGCACATCGCTCTAAGCAAACTGCCAATTGAGCTGCAACAAGCAGATGTCATTCTTATTGGTGAATGGCACACACACGCCGGCGTTCATCGCTTTCAAACCGATATGCTCAAACAACTTACGTCCTACGACCGCTCACTCGCGTTATCTATGGAACAATTTACCCGCGACAAACAACCTGTTGTTGACGCTTACCTACGTGGGGAGATCGGCGAACAGTACTTAATGAAACAAGCCAACGCTTGGCCCAATTATGAAAGCGACTATCGCCCTCTCGTGGAGTTTGCTAAGCAGAAAAATCTCCCGATCATTGCAGCAAATGCACCAAAGAGCATTGTCCGATGCATTGGTCGACAAGGGCTAGATTACATTAACAAGCTCGATGATGATCAGCGGATGTTCATTGCACAAGCCATCAACACTGGTAGTAGTCCGTACAAAGAAAAGTTCATGGCATCCATGCATCACGGTAAGCCAGAGCAGACGGAAAAACAGTTTGCAGCTCAAGTTACTTGGGATGAAACTATGGCGGAATCTATCGTTAGCTATCTAGACGACAACCCAGGCGCTCAGATTGTCCATGTTGCGGGCAAGTTTCACACCGAGCAAGGGTTGGGTACGGCAGCATCAATCTTAAGCCGCAACCCGAGCTTAAAAGTGGTTGTAATTAGCCCAACAGATAACGTGCTTTCTGATAATACAGACTATCAGTTAGAGGTTCTCGCACCACCAGTACGGTATGTACAAGATGCTCACCGCATGGCGGCATATCAACATCTAACTAAACGCAATAACGATCTTCAATGTAAGTAGCTGGTCTTCAATTTAAGTTACTACCTTGCCGTTGCGTTGCATCATCACACCGCTCCGAGTTCATCGAGTGACAAGGGTCTGCTTCCTGCTGGTCTATTTTTTGCTAATGATCACCAATAGAAACTAGAAGCGGCAAAAGCAGACCTGTTTTTATCCAAATAGCTTCAGAAATAAACTTTGCCGCCGATAAAAATATAACTGCTTTTTACCCGCACTCAGTGACCGAGTGTCGATGTTCCAAGGAGTATTCGATGAATCCAGTAGGAAGCACTTCTGTTAATAGCTATGCCAAACAACCTGTCGCCTCTAAACAAGCAAGTATTGCACAAGAAGAAACTAGTGCTTCGCCGCTGAAAGTCGAACACAATAAGGTGACGCTTTCGACCGAAGGCAAAGCGCTACTTGCCGCTCTGCAACAAATCGAGCACGACAGCAAAAAAATAGAAGCAGAAGATAAATCTGTTGGTGAAAAGGTCGAATCTTTCACACATGGTGCGCTTGGCATGGATCACCCCGATAAAATCGAGAAAGAAGAGGATGGCTCATATTCTGCGGGTCAATACCTTTCTGCGGCACTTACCGTTGGTGGCATCATACTGGCATTAGTCTGATAACCAGTCTGATAATCGTCACGACAACAAATCCTATTTGAACCAAACACTTACTGCAGCCCATAATTTAATAAGCCAAAGAACGATATGATGCAAACGTAAGTGAATTCGACCGCTCTTGTGGCCCGATAATACATGCTCGTTTATTGCTCCCTAAACTAGGTGTCTTGTGAAGGCACTGAATGGATAACTTTAGTCCATGCTTTCAACTCCTAAGCGTAATCCAAGCCCACGTTTGTGGGCTTTCTTCTTTCCAAACTAACGAACGTTAGAGAGCGACTCATTTTTTCTGCAAAACCAAACAAAAACGACAATTTGGTTAAACTTTTATTACCGACACAAAACCTTCATAAATCATTGCTTTAATGCCTGCGCTTTCAATAAACAAGGAAAATATAATGAAGCGCTTAGTATCTCCAATCGTTACGGCAGTGGCTGCATCTACCCTCTCTTTCAACGCACTCTCAGCTGAAATCAAAAACGTCATTTTGATGATCGGCGACGGCATGGGTCCTCAACAAGTTGGTTTACTCGAGACCTACGCAAAACACGCACCTAACTCGGTTTACAAAGGCGAAAGCACAGCGTTATACAAACTCGCTCAAGAAGGTGTGATTGGATCATCACTGACCAATCCAGAAGACGCAATTGTCGTCGACTCTGCGTGCTCAGCTACGATGCTAGCGACAGGAATCCCTACCGCTTCTGAAGTCATTGGCATTGATAGCCAAGGCAACCATGTCGAAACTATTTTGGAAAAAGCCAAAAGTAAAGGTAAAGCAACTGGGCTCGTCTCTGATACGCGTATGACCCACGCAACGCCAGCAGCATTTGCCGCTCATCAACCACATCGCTCCCTAGAAAACAGTATTGCGGCGGATATGCTCGAAACAGGCGTAGACGTGATGATGTCTGGTGGACTTCGTCATTGGATTCCAAAGTCGACAAACGACAAGGGAGAGACATACGAGCAGCTTGAAAAGCTCACTGAAGGAAATGTCTACCTAAAATCGAAACGCAAAGACGAACGCAACTTGCTTACTGAGGCGCAAGACCAAGGTTACAACCTGGCTTTCAGCCGCGATATGCTCACACAAGCTAAAGGTGACAAATTACTTGGACTTTTTGCTTACTCGGGCATGAACGATGGTATTGCCTACAGTCAAAGCAAAAACGATCCAAAACGCACGCAGCCATCGCTGAAAGAAATGACCACCAAAGCAATCGACATTCTTTCAAAAGACAAAGACGGTTTTTTCTTGATGGTTGAAGGCGGCCAAATTGACTGGGCTGGCCACAGTAACGATGCAGGTACGATGCTGCATGAAATGCTTAAATTCGATGAAGCGGTAAACTCAGTTTATGAGTGGGCAAAAGGCCGTGATGACACCCTGATCATTGTTACTGCAGACCACGAAACCGGCTCTTTTGGCTTTAGCTACTCATCAGCAAACTTGCCTAAACCACAAAAACGCGACGGCGAAGCATTCAAAAATCAGGATTACGCGCCAAACTTCAACTTTGGTCAGTTCGAGATCCTCGATGGCTTATACAACCAAAAGAAAAGTTACTACGGCATGATCAGTGAATTCCAAGCGCTTGATAAGAAAGAGCAAACTCCAGAGAAGTTTGCGGAAGTCGTGAACGCAAATAGCGATTTTTCGATTACGCCTGAGCAAGCAGAACGCGTATTAGCAAGTAAACCAAATCCATACCGACTCGCTGGACACAAATACTTAAGCGAAGAGAACGTTCCGACAATCAATGACTTTGATGCTTTCTTTCCTTACAACGACCGTGGCAACTTGCTAGCGCGTGAGCATGCAACAAAGCAAAACACAGTATGGGGGACGGGTACTCATACGCATACTCCTGTCAACGTATTTGCTTGGGGACCTGCAGAAACTATCCTTCCGGTATCAAAAATCATGCACCACTCGCAACTAGGCGAGTACTTGAAGCAACAAATTAAATAATCAACTTGCACTTACTTCACAACTCGTGATGTTTCAACGCTCTCGCAAGGGAGCGTTTTTTTATGCATGAAAACAGTTGACGTTTTAAATCGTACACCACAATAATTATGGGTCTTTAACTATATGAATAAAGAAAATGTGCGAAATCTTTGCTAAGCAACCCCAAGACAACTATCAGTTCATCACCCGCTCTATCCGTATTGATGGTCACGCGACCAGTGTAAAACTTGAAGCGAGCTTTTGGACAATTCTTGAGGAAATCGCTAGTGCTCAAAACATGACGGTCCCTAAATTCATAAGCACTGTTTATCAAGAAGCACTCGAATACAATGGTGAAGTGAACAACTTTGCCTCCTTACTTCGATGCGCTTGCCTCACGTACGCTCGCCAACCTCAAGAGACCACTCGTCAAGCACTTGCGCAACTTAACAGTTAATAGCAACCAACCGAGCAATAACCATCCTAGGCTATGCATCCGTATTATAAACCCTTGAGCATCTTCTAATTTGTCGTACTAGAGTACTACCCAGACTCCTTTTGAAATCGCTAACCTGTGCGGACTATCAAGGAGTACCTATGACAAAAATGATTCACACCATGATCCGAGTAAGTGATCTGGACCGCTCTCTACAATTTTACTGTGACGTACTTGAACTAGAAGTCGCTGATCAATACATCTTTGATGGCTTTTCTCTAACCTATCTAGCCAACCAAGAAACTGGCTTTGAATTGGAACTGACGCACAATCACGACCAAAATGAGCCCTACACTCACGGCTCAGGTTACGGCCACCTTGCCGTCAGCGTGGAGGACATTGAACAAGCCCACAAACGCATTAAATCTCTCGGCATTGAAACTGGTGACATCAAAGCCTTTGACCATCAACAAAAGCATTTAGCAACGTTCTTTTTTGTAACCGACCCTGATGGTTACAAAATTGAGTTCCTGCAACGCCAAGGGCGTTACCTATAACAAAAAGAGTAAACATTATGATTCACTTGACGGCTACCTTTCATGCACAACCGGGAAAAGAACAAGAGTTGAAAGAGGTACTTACCCGAGCGCTTGAACCTACTCGCAATGAAGAAGGTTGCGTTCGTTATCAATTGTTCCAAGATAAAGACAATACATGCCACTTCGTTTTTCAGGAGCAATTTAAAAACCAACAAGCATTTGAGCTTCATGGTAAAACAGAACACTTTGCTCTTTTGATTAGCCAGATCGACAACTTGTTAGAATGCGAGCCTAAACTGGTGTTCTTTAACGAACTGTAACTATAGCGCTAACCGAAGATCAAAAAAGGCACTCTATCTAGAGTGCCTTTCACTAGTTGGGACCTGTGATTAAGCGTCTTGCTTCTCCACCATATGCAAATGCACATCTTGTTGTGGGAAAGGAATCGAAATACCTTCTCGGTCGAAGCGTAGTTTCACCTCTTTTGTCACATCCCAGTATACATCCCAGTAATCATCCGTTTTTACCCAAGGACGCACAATAAAATCTACAGAAGACGTATTTAATGTATGAACTTTGATCATTGGCTCTGGAGTGCGAAGTACCGAAGGGTGAGAGGTAATGATATCAGACAATACTGACTCCGCTTTTAAGAGGTCATCCGCATAGCCAATGCCAAACACCATATCCACGCGGCGAATGCGTTCATGCGTGACGTTCTTAATAACATCTCCCCAGATTTTGCTGTTAGGCACAATAATAATTTGGTTATCAAACGTACGGATTGTGGTGTTCACCAAACTCATATGGCTTACCTTGCCATCCACACCGCCAGCATACACAAAATCACCAACATCAAATGGGCGATAAATAAGCAGCATCATACCCGCCGCGAAGTTGGATAACGTGTCTTGCAACGCGAAACCAATAATCACACCAGCAATACCGAAACCGGTTAGGATTGGCGCTAGGTTCAAACCAAGCTGAGATAAGCCCACCATGATACCGATCACCCACACGAATTTGCCGGACATCGAGATAAAGAAGTCCTGCATCAAGTGGGAAAGTTTTAAGTTTTTCGATGCAACTGCTTTACGGACGACTTTGCGAGTTAACTTAGCCAGTCCGCGAGCGATCAATAAAATCAGCGCAAAAACAAACAACTGGAAGATATGCTGCGGTGCATTCTCGGCAAACCAATCCAGTGCCGAGTTGGACCAGTGACTCAGTATTGACCACACAACTTTGGTATTCAGTAAATCATGGGTGATATTACCCGTCACTTCAAAAATTTGGCGTTTGTATTCAGACGTTTCTAAACCGACTTTATCACCAATTGAAATCAGGTTGCGTAAGCTTTCTGTCGCAATATTTAGCCTTTGTTTAGTAATGAGCTGGCTAAGTTGCAACGACGCTTTTTCCGACTCTGGGCTAGACGAAAGTTGGGAGCCAATGATCTCACTTTGCTGACTCAAGTACTCAATTGAAGCAGACAGTAAGCGCATACGTTTATCAATTTTATCTTTTAGTTCCGCTTCTGCGCGCTCGTTTTGGGCCCCTAGCTCCTTCAACCAAGCGAGATTTTGCCAGCTCGAATCGAAGCTAACATCAAGATAACGCTGTAGCTCTCGATAATCATTAACAAGAGCAAGCTTCTCTTCATCCTTAGCCTTATTTAAATCCTCGACGACTTTCTTTATTTTTTCCGATAGATAGTTCGTCGCATCCTCAGAGTATTGTTCTTGTTTTTTAACTAGCAAGATCAGCTTGTCGCGAGAGATAGTTTCACGTTCAATCGCTGACGCTAACTGGCTTCTTAATTCTTCATTCTTTTGGAATAGTTGCAGTTGAAGGGCATCACGCTCGTCGCCACTCGCTTGCGAGAGGCTTTGGGATAAATCCACAATCTCTCGGTTCAAGTTGTCAATCGAGATTTCGGCAGCAGAAGGCTCTTGGATATCGTCAGTGGCAGTCGCATGAACAGCCATTGGGGAGAACATAATGACGGCAAGTGCGAATAATGTCACCCAAGATGTCAGGCGCAGTTTCTGGGGGAAATGAAACGTCATGTTTACCTCATAGGAAACAATCCTGATCAAAACAATCAGGAATAGAAGTGTAAAGCGTTGAAATCATACTCCTAAGTTTACAACACTAAATAATAAACTGAGCAGCATTTCGTTAGCGAGACGTCAAAGTTGGGAGCCCCAATAGCAAACAAGCCTTTCATTTAATCAATGAAAGGCTTGTTTGTATTCGACTAAGGACGGTTGGGATGATTTAAAATATGGTCTTCCCAATCCACCACATCAATCTCGTAAACGACTTTGTTACGGACACTTTCCCCTGCCGCATGCATTGCGGACTTAGAGCCTGTAATCAGCGGATGCCATTCTGGTAAAGGCTGCTTTTCAGCCAACAGACGGTAAGCGCACGTGTGTGGCAGCCAAGTAAAATCGTCGATGTCTTCTCGGGTCAGCTTGGTGCACTCTTCACCCGAAGTGAAACGGTTTGGGTAATCCTTACATGAACACGTTTTACTGTTCAGCCAGCTACAAGCCACATTGGTATAGTAGATTTCATCGGTATCTTCATCCATAAGCTTATGCAAACAACATTTGCCACAACCATCACAGAGAGATTCCCATTCCTCTTCTGTCATCTGCTCTAACGATTTACTTTGCCAAAATGGAGTGCTCATACTTCAGGTCTCACCAAGGGAATTTAGGGGGCGATTTATACTCTTCTCAACGCAAAAGTTCAAGTTTTGAGAAGATCTTGCATCCTTCCCACATAACGGTGGAGATATTCAACTACTTTCGTTTTACTGTTCTATCCTTAAACAAGTTTCCATTACTCAATTGATCAAGAAGGCATTAAGGAGTTTTCATGGGTATTATTTCTTGGATTATTTTGGGCTTAATCGCCGGCGCACTTGCTAAATGGCTCATGCCAGGAAAAGATGGGGGCGGTTGGATTGCAACAATGTTACTTGGTATTGCAGGGGCATTTGTAGGTGGCTTCCTTGGCGGCATTCTCGGTTTCGGCGGAGCAACTGGCGTCAACATTGGTAGTATCATTACCGCAACACTAGGCGCATTTATTCTGTTGTTTGTTTATAACCGTTTCTTAAAATAATCACGATGATTTAAAAGCAAAAAACCAAAAAGGGAGCGTAATGTTAAGCGCGCCCTTTTATTTTTTTCTTTCTTCACTCTTCCAATCCACGTCAAAATGACCATAATTGCCCCCTTAATTTTTAAGAGGTTTACATTATGGATTGTCGATTAGGATGTGGAGCGTGCTGTATTGCGCCAAGTATCTCTTCACCAATACCTGGAATGCCCAAGGGCAAACCTGCAGGTGTTCGTTGTGTGCAACTCAACGACGACAATTTGTGCAAGCTATTTGGTAAGCCTGAACGCCCTAAAGTCTGTCACGATTTTAAACCGTGTCCGATTGTATGCGGCAAGACCAATCAAGAAGCACTCGACAACATCACTGAATTAGAACAATTGACGTAATGCGACTCTAGACCACACGTTTAAAGTTAGTACCTCGGTTGTTTCTCTCCGAGGCAGTAATCAAAGCAAACTCAAGATTTAGCACTCCCCCCCCCTCAGCCTTTTATCTCACCCTTGAGAACTCTTGCCACATAGCGTTCCATTTGCGGTTTTTGCGCGATCTCCCTCACAATTTATTGACAATTCTCGACTATGTTCAGCGGGTCATTTAATTAAAGATCAGGAAAGAACATGAATAAGTATTTGGCTGAGGCTTTTGGCACGTTCTGGCTAGTGTTAGGCGGCTGTGGTAGCGCGGTGTTGACTGCGAGTTTCCCTGAAGTGGGTATTGGTCTGTTGGGCGTTTCTTTGGCATTCGGTTTAACCGTTCTGACGATGGCATTTGCTATCGGTCATATTTCAGGTTGTCACTTGAACCCTGCAGTGACAGTTGGCCTTGGACTGGCGGTCGTTTTGAGACAAAAGACGTTGCTCCCTACATCATCTCACAGGTGATCGGCGGGCTTATCGCAGGTGGCGTGCTTTACGTTATTGCATCTGGACAAGCAGGATTCGATGTTGTGGGTTCTGGCTTTGCCGCCAATGGTTATGGTGAACACTCTCCAGGCCAATACTCGATGATCGCTGCACTTGTGACTGAAGTTGTCATGACGATGATGTTCCTGATTGTCATTATGGGTGCAACAGACAAACGTGCGCCACAAGGCTTTGCACCTATCGCAATTGGCCTGTGTTTGACTCTCATTCACCTGATCAGCATTCCTGTCACCAATACGTCAGTAAACCCTGCTCGTAGCACGGCAGTCGCAGTATATGTGGATGAATGGGCGGTTTCTCAGCTATGGCTGTTCTGGATTGCTCCTATTGTGGGTGGCGTGCTTGGTGCGGTTATCTACAAAAATCTTCTTGGTAAAGAATCGAACGATTAATCGTTCCTAACTCCCAAAATCAAAAAAGCCGCTGAATTCAGCGGCTTTTTATTAAATTCTGTGTCGACCTAATAGCGAATGTGACAACGTCGTGCCATCAACAAGCTCTAGCTCCCCACCGACAGGCACACCATGCGCGATGCGGCTGGCATCAACTTGGTGCTCTTTACATAGCTCTGCGATGTAGTGGGCAGTGGCTTCACCTTCAACTGTTGGGTTTGTCGCCAAAATCACTTCGGTAATATCACCGCGACGTAAGCGGTAATCAAGGACATCCAATCCAATATCACTTGGACCAATACCATCTAATGGCGACAAATGCCCCATAAGAACAAAATACCGACCAGAATATTGGCCTGTTGCTTCAACGGCTGCGATGTCTGCCGGGCTTTCTACCACACAAATTTGACCATTTTCTTGGCGTTTTGGGTTGGTACAAATGTGACAGACTTCTTCTTCGGTGAAGGTTCGACACTCAGTACAATGACCTATTTCTGTCATTGCCTGACTAAGCGCATCTGCAAGCTGCAAACCGCCTTTTCTATCGCGCTGTAACAAATGAAAGGCCATACGCTGCGCTGACTTGGGGCCAACCCCAGGTAGACAACGTAAGGCCTCCATCAATTGCTCCAGCATATGACTGGTACGCATTAAAAGTCCGCTTAATTAAATATCAGCAGATTAGAATGGCATTTTCATACCTGGTGGTAGTTGCATACCGCCAGTTACAGAAGCCATTTTCTCTTTTTGAGTTTCTTCAACACGACGGGCTGCATCGTTGAACGCCGCAGCGATCAGATCTTCAAGCATTTCTTTGTCGTCTTCCATCAAACTTTCATCAATGTCAACACGACGTACGCTGTGACTACCAGTGATAGTAACTTTAACTAGGCCAGCACCAGACTCGCCAGTTACTTCCATATTCGCGATTTCTTCTTGAAGCTTTTGCATGCGATCTTGCATTTGCTGGGCTTGCTTCATTAGGTTGCCCATACCGCCTTTACCAAACATGTTTATCTCTCTGGTTTAATGAGGTGTTGCATCAATTAATGGGGTTATACCTTTGGGTTTTCAACCCCATTCCATTCGATTATTAGATAGGGCGCACACTATCTTTATCAAGCTCTGCAGCAAAACGACGTTCAATAAATTGAACATTTGGATCGTTTTCTAAACTGTTCAGCGCTTGCTGTAATTTCTCTTGGTAGAGCCTATCTCTCAGTTCAAGTGGTGTTTCTCCACTCTCCCCTATTTCGATGCTCATGTGGCACTCTTCACCCAACACGGTATTAAGTGCTTTAAGCAATTCGGCTTGAGCTCTATCAGTATTCAAATGAGCTTGGCTGCTTCTCAATAGTAACGAAACGGTTGTTCCTTCCTTACTATAATGAGAGTTTAGCGCAAGTTGCTCTACCAGCTTAGGGATCTCCATTAAGCTGATTAGCTTCGCCCATTCATTATGTTCTAATGACTCATCGATGAGCTTTTGTGCCATTTCAGGCGTTTTCTCATGCTCAAGTGCCTGCTTGAGCTGCGTAGGTGTCAGTTTTGTATTTACTTTTGTCTCAACAGGCTTGCTTGGACGCCAGCGATACGCTTCCTCAACTTGTGGCTCCGTCGACTTCGGAGCTGAGTTTGGCGACACCTGCGCGGAATTGCCATGCAATTGCGCTACTCGGTCGATAACCGATTCTGGTTGTGCAGATGCCGCTTTAGGCTTTTTTGAGCCACCATTTTGAGGAGTGTTCTGTTGTAGGCCTTGACGCTGAGAACGTAATTGGTGACGCAAACCGCTTAGACCGCCGCGCGCTGGTGTTGAAACGCTCTCTTGCACTTGTTGAGGTGGCGTTTCATGTTGCGGCGCTGGGTTTTCGCTCATCGGCGGCGCCATATCATACTGTGGTGGAACCGTCTCATATCCACTCGCTTGATACTCAGGTTGCGAACTGGATGAAGGTTGAGGCGCCACTTGTGGTGTGCTTTGTGCTGGACTCGGCTGCTGCTCTCGAGGAGCCGCGGCTGTCTGAGCTGGCGCAGCCTTTGGTTGACTGGTACTTTGAGCCGGAGATGACGCTGGCTCGCAGTTACTAGAAACAACATTTGCCCCACTGTTATTTGATGGGCGGAACGCCATCATACGCAGCACAATCATTTCCAGACCGACTCGCCCATTTGGCGAGAGAGTCAAATCTTCACGACCTTTCAATGCAATTTGGTAGTAAAGCTGAACGTCTTGCGGACTTAGTGCTTTACTCAACAACTCGATTTTTTCTGCATCTGGCTGCGCTCGGTCTAGCGACGCTGGCAGCGCTTGATACATCGCAATTCGATGAAGCTGTGTTGCGACTTGCTGCAACAAACCATCCCACTCAACACCATTTGCTGCTAATTGCTGGATTTTATCCATGGCTTGTTGAGGTTGCTTGCTACTGATTGACTCTAGTAAGTGAATCGCTTGGTCGGTATCAATCGTCCCCAACATGTGGCTGACAATATCGGTTTGCACCGCACCGTTACCTAAAGCAATTGCTTGATCGGTCAAGCTAAGAGCATCACGCATACTGCCATCTGCAGCATGTGAAATCATACCCAGTGCTTTTGGTTCTGCCGATACTTGCTCTTGACCCAAAATGTAGTCAAGTTGCTGATGAATATCATCAACGCTGATCGGTTTGAGATGGAACTGTAGACAACGCGACAATATAGTAACAGGCAGCTTTTGTGGATCGGTTGTCGCGAGTAAGAACTTCACATACTCTGGCGGCTCTTCCAGGGTTTTCAACAACGCATTGAAAGAGTGACGCGATAGCATGTGCACCTCATCGATGAGGTACACTTTAAAACGTCCACGAGCAGGTTTGTATTGAACGTTGTCTAACAGTTCGCGAGTGTCTTCAACTTTAGTACGTGATGCCGCGTCGATTTCAAGAAGATCGACAAAGCGACCTTCATCAATTTCACGACAAGTATCACACTTACCACAAGGTGTCGCGGTAATGCCGGTTTCGCAGTTCAAGCCTTTGGCAAACAGCCTACCGATACTCGTTTTACCCACACCACGAGTCCCGCTGAACAGATAAGCATGGTGTAAACGGTTTTGCGCCAGTGCGTTTTCCAACGCCGTCAGGACATGTTTTTGTCCGACAACTTGGTCAAACTGATTAGGACGCCATTTTCGCGCTAAAGCTAAATAACTCATTGAATGTATTAATGTCCTTCAAAATCGCAGATGCTGTACACGTTTAGACCTAGTGCTTCTAAACGTTTATCGCCACCGATTTCTGGTAGGTTGATAACGAACGCAGCGTGCTCAACTTCACCACCCAGTTGGCGAATCAGCTTAGTCGTCGCTTCAATAGTACCGCCCGTTGCCAATAAATCGTCGACAACCAGTACTTTGTCGCCTTCAACGATGGCATCTGTATGGATTTCTAGTGTATCAACGCCGTATTCAAGCTCATAAGATTGAGCAACAGTAGGGCGTGGTAGCTTGCCTGGTTTACGCACTGGTACAAAACCAACACCTAGCTCAAGCGCTAAAGGCGCGCCAAATAGAAAGCCACGAGCTTCCGTACCCACAACCTTGGTAAAGCCCATATCTTTGTAACGTTCAACAAGTAAGTTGATCGTCGCTTGGTATGCTTTCGCGTCTTCAAGAAGGCTCGTCACATCACGAAATAGAATGCCTGGCTTTGGGTAGTCTTGGATGCTTTTGATGCTAGATTTGATCAGTGAAATTGTTTCTGTAGTCATAATACCGATTTACTTAGATTGGCTCATCGCCCTCTCTAATCGCAGTATCACGAGGGCAACGAACAATAGGTTTTCACCACTATGTGCTTATTTTCGTAAAAGTCACAGGCGCTGAAAATACAAACGCCCACTCGAAGAGCGGGCACACTATTCTCTACAATCTTAGTGATTTTCTTCTCGGTCAGCAACCAACTCAATCACAGGCAGACGCATAAACCAGCTGAGTAAAACGATTAGCATCACTAAAAGACCAATTTTTACCCAAACGAGGGGGACAACAACGATTGAAACCATGAAACTAAGCGCAATAAAAATCGCACCACGCTTTTTTACTTTTGAAGTAACAGCCCGATGCTTATGCCAATTGCCGAGAATGGGTCCAAACGTTTTGTGGTTATGTAACCATTGATGAAATGCGGGGCTACCACGCATAAAACATGCGCTAGCAAGCAAAATAAAAGGTGTGGTGGGTAAAAGTGGAAGGGCTATGCCGGCTATGCCGAGCACAATACAGAGTCCACCAACAGTATTGAAAAAGTAACGCTTAATACGAATGGTGAACTCCGGTACAAAATAGCTAGATTAAAAGCCTGCGTAACCATTCATTACACGAAGCCAGGTTAGCGTTGCAGGAAGTGTTGGGATCAAAAGAACTGCAATAAAACCTAAAAAGTAAAAAATATTATAAGGCTCTTTAAAATCTTTGTCTGCCATGATGTGTCTTCTCACTAGTTGACTTTGCTTCTCCCAAGGCACAGCGTTAAATTATCGTTGCACAAATGGGTCATTATTGTTTTAAGCGCTGACTATACATTAAACAGCCAAATCTAAACACCAGTAAAAAGTAAGGTTATTAAACTAAACGTATGTTGTTTTGGTGGTTCTAAAAAGATAATAAGCAGCGAAAGGACGCTGCTTATTGGTTTGCAAGTCATAATTATACTAGTCGGGATTTCCGGGTAATACTTAAACTAAAACTTGAAGAACCTAAACACCCGATAGATAACTGTCCTGCAACACTAAGCGGTAAATCGCGGGTGATGAAGTTTTTCATACTTCCTCCCCCTAAACGGTTACCTGCTGCGATGTGTTGATTCGTATTTCCGTCAGACCAATGGCTATCTAAACCCGCAGGCAATATAGAGACCGAGGATGAAGCGAGGTCGGCGACACCAAACACAGCATTGACTGCACCCGCACACTCCGAACACTCAATTCCTTTTTCAATGATCCCTACCATGTCCTTGAGATCAGCACTGAAACTTTTCAAGTTACGGAGATAGTCGTCAAACAATGCCCTAACGAGCAATGTCGTCGCAACTCCATCATTAGCTTGGGAAGCAGAATCAACTAGATAAAACGCAAATTGACCATTCATTAACCAACGATAATCGAAAACCAAGGGCATCACATCCGTCGATTGCAATAAACGGTACGAGCAGCGCCAATCTCCCTGAGCAGCATCCTTTTCTGGCAATAGAGCTTGCAGTAAATCTCTTGCCGCACTCGGATTCTGTTGTAAATATTCCAGATGCCAATACAGCTCTTGTTCATCTGGGATTTCACCACCATCATCAACCCTGAACCACTGACTTGAAAAGTCACGTTGTTCTGAGAAGTGGCTATCGGTATCTTCTAGCGTATTCTCTATCGCCTGAGATAGGTGCTCATAATTACCTATCGGTTTAGGAAGAAAATCTTTAATACCAAATCGCAACGCTTTCGCGACATCGGACATTTCATCCGTGCCTGATACCACGATAAGCGGCATATATGGGTATTCGAGACTAACTTCTTCGACGAACTCGATACCATCTAAGACCGGCATCGATAAATCACATAAGATAAGATCGGGTTGGCATTCCCTGAGTTGTTGAAGCGCTTCTAGGCCGTTTTCTGCTTCTACTACTTTAAAACCCTGACTTTCTAAATAGGCATTGGTTACTTTACGAAATATTGGATCATCGTCCACCAACATTATTAGTTTTTGATTAATCACTTCCTGTGCCGAGACCATTGCCGTTTGACTGTGAGTCTTAAACATACCTTTATCCCTCACAAAGCTCAGTCAAAAAAACAGATTTATTATTAAGTCATTATTTTTGTTGTGTTTACTTCCAGCAAAACGTGTCACAGCAAGACCTGAGGCCGCTTTGCCTTGTTATAAAACTTAGCTCGGAAACTGCATTAATACAAATATTACGGCGTATAACAGTATTTACTCAAACAGGGTTGCTGTGTTCAAATGATGCAACATGTTGACTTAAAGCAAGCTTTGATCACAAAGTTAATTATAAATTAACCGTAATCGGTAATTTAATGTGTCTGGAAATATGAAATTAGATGACTTAAACCTGTTTCGACTGGTTGTCGAAAATGGGAGCTACACCGCAACTTCGCGAAAAACCATGATCCCGGTTGCGACCATCACCCGACGCATTCAAGCGCTAGAAGACTCTGTCAATCTTCGACTATTGAACCGTCATGCTCGCAAACTTTCGCTCACTGAAGCAGGGGAACGTTTTTACCATGAGTGCTCTCCTTTACTACAAAGGCTAACAACCGCAGCAGAGGAAATCACTGACGACTGCCGAGGAGCATCCGGCAAGATTAAGATATCCGCGCCTTACAACTTAACTAAACGAATGATGATGCCGATGTTCAACAGCTTTATGAAGCAGTACCCGGACATCAACATTGAGCTAACGACAGAGAATAATGCGGACAAGCTTGACCCTACTGAATGGGATGTAATTTTTCGAGTGGGACCGCAACGCGACTCTAGCCTCATCGCGCGTAAGATTGGCGAAGTGAAGGATATTCTCGTTGCAAGCCCTGACTATCTAACCTCAAATCCTGCGCCACACCATGCAGAAGAGCTCTCTAACCATTCATTGCTAAAAGGGTACCCACTTATTAAGTGGACCTTGATTAATAGCAAAGGCGAGTCTGTGGTGAATGTTGATCGTGGTCGTTTTCAAGCAAACGCGCTCAATGTGGTGCGCAGTGCTTGTTCCGAAGGTTTAGGCATCACACTAATGCCAGATGTCATGATCAAAGAGTACATCGAGAGCGGCGATTTGGTACGCGTACTGCCAGATTGGAGTGCAAACCCGCGCGACATTTATATGCTTTACAACCACAAAGACCACCTGCCAGAGAAAGTTCGCCTCTTTATTGACTTTGTGATCGCTTATAACATTCACTAATTAAGTAGCGAAAACAAAAAACCAGAGCCGAAGCTCTGGTTTTTTTACGACTTAAGAAAACGCACCCTATGCGCCTTCGTTATGAAGCTCTAGGTTTGCTAAATCCTGTTGGATTTCAAGTTGTGTTTTCGCATCATCGTTACGAAGACCATCTAAAAAATCTAGGTATTGTTGGTCAATATCACCCGTTACGTATTCCCCGTTAAACACGGATGTATCGAACTGAGTAATGTCTTGGTTTCCAAGACCGACTGCCTCTACCAAATCTTCTAGACGTTGATAAATAAGCGCATCGGCACCAATCTGCTTACAAATTGTATCGTTGTCACGGCCATGGGCAATAAGCTCTGTAGCACTTGGCATATCAATGCCATATACGTTCGGGAAACGAACTTCAGGGGCCGCTGAGACCATGTACACTTTCTTGGCACCAGAATCACGAGCCATCTCAATAATCTGCTCTGACGTTGTACCACGAACAATAGAGTCATCCACCAGCAACACGTTCTTACCTTTGAATTCCGAACGAATAGCATTCAACTTGCGACGTACTGATTTCTTACGTTGTTGCTGGCCAGGCATGATAAACGTACGTCCAACATAACGGTTTTTCACGAAACCTTGGCGATAAGGGATATCGATCGCTTGAGCGATTTGCAGTGCAATGTCGCAAGACGTTTCAGGGATAGGAATGACAACATCGATATCAAGGTTTGCGTAATCTTCACGAATACGTTCGCCCAGCTTTTTACCCATTTCAACGCGAGCGCTGTATACCGAAATTTTATCGATGAACGAATCCGGACGAGCAAAGTATACGAACTCGAAAATACAAGGGTTAAGCTTAGGATTATCTGCACACTGCTTCGTATAAAGCTCACCGTCAAACGTTGCGTAAATCGCTTCACCAGGTGCAACATCACGGACGAAATCAAAACCGACCGCATCCAATGCCACCGATTCAGACGCAACCATGTACTCTGCTCTGCCGTTAACTTCACGCTTACCTAAACACAGCGGGCGAATACCGTGTGGGTCACGAAATGCAATCATACCATGACCAATGATCATGGCGGTCACAGCATAAGCACCGCGAATTGTGCGATGAACATTGGTGACTGCGCGGAATACGTCTTCGGTCGTGACATTTCCTTTTACTGAGTCAATTTCGTGCGCCAGTACATTTAGTAATACTTCAGAGTCTGAAGTGGTATTGATATGACGGCGATCTTTTTCAAACAGCTTCTGACGAACTTCGTTAGCGTTAGTCAAGTTACCGTTGTGGGCAAGTGTAATACCGAAAGGAGAGTTTACGTAGAAAGGTTGAGCTTCTGAAGCACTTGAACTGCCTGCTGTAGGGTAACGAACATGACCAATTCCGACCTCGCCTTGCAGGCGCTGCATGTGTCTTGCTTCAAATACATCCTTGACTAAACCGTTCGCCTTACGCAGACGAAAACGATTGCTTTCTATGGTACAAATACCAGCGGCATCTTGGCCACGATGCTGTAACACCGTTAACGCGTCATAAATAGACTGGTTTACAGGCGTTGTGCCCACGATTCCAACAATACCACACATGTCCTAATCCTCGATTTGCGACAGTAGCTGGCACTACTAGATAGTGCCAGACAGAAAACTTGATGTTGCTTGTAAATGCTCGAAGAATGGGGCGATGATACGGCTGAACTCAGGGATCAACTGTGAATCTTTCCACCAATCCGAGCTTGGGAATGCAGTAAACGCATCCATAAAAAACAGCACCGCAGAAACAATTAAGACTCCGCGTAGACCACCAAATACAATCCCGAGAATTCGGTCCGTACCTGATAGCCCTGTTTTTTGTACCAGTTGACCAATGACGTAATTCACCACTGCACCAACTACCAAGGTTGCGACAAATAACGCCGCAATCGCCGCTCCGTTACGAAACATATCATCTTCGATGTTGGTGAAGTACACCGCCAATTTGGCATAGTAATTACTGGAGATAAAAAACGCTCCGAACCAAATCACCAAAGACAAAGCTTCTTTAGCAAAACCGCGAACTAAACTGATCAGAGCTGAAAATCCGATCACACCTAAAATGATAAAATCTATCCAATTCATCTTTTCTTCATCTTAAGTTGGCGCGCATTTTAACAGAAAAAATGCTGACGCAAACGTTTTCTTATGGATTTAATGGCTTAAATTTAAGCAATTGACCTTTTGAACCTGTAATTTTTTGTAATTCTTGAACTTGTCGTTCAAGTTTACTTTTTGACACATCAGGGCCAACAATCACTCTCGTAAACTCGTTTTCTTTCTTTGTGTGAGCTTGATAACCACGCTTTTGCAAATCCGCGACAAGCGCGACAGCATTTTCGTGATTCTTAAGTGCCATCAACTGAATGATCCAAGCTGAATCTTCATATTGATTTTTCTCTTGAACAGGACGAGTGACGACCTCAACTTGCTCTGGTTGTTTGATGACCTCAGGTTTAGATGTTGGCACTGGCTCGGGCTCAGAAACGGCTACTTGAGCATCCTCACGTTCTTGCACTACAGCTTCAACCGGAGAATCCGGTAACGTAATGTCGTCTTCCACTGGCTCTAATATTTCGAAGTTTTCCACATCACTATCAAGTTCTGGTTTGATAGGAATACTGGCAAATTCTTCTTTGTAGTGCAGTTTCTTACCATCTAGCACATCGGGAAGAACAATGACTCCGACTGCGACTAGAATGATGGTGCCGACTAAACGACTTTGGAATTTACTTGCCATCAAAATACCTTTACTTATTTATTATTTGATTGCCAATGTTCCAATACCTCTCCGACGGTATGGAATGATCCAACCACCAGAATAACGTCTCCTGTCTTTGCGTGGCTTCTCGCACTCTCGAAGGCGTCAACAGGGTTTTCAAAATGAACTTGCCCATCAGGTAAGTATTGGCACAATTCATCAGCGGTCGCCGCTCTCGGTCCAGTAAGCGACGCTGGATACCATTGTGTTGCAACTGGAGTTAGCGCTTCAATGGTTGCTTTAATGTCCTTGTCATGCAGCATTGCAACCACAATATGGATATTCTTACCCAGATATTGTTGCTTCACTCTCTCTACCAAATACTCAGCAGAGTGCGGGTTATGAGCGACATCAAGGACTATTTCAGGTTCGTGATGCAGTACTTGCATACGCCCCGCCAAACGCGCATTATTCAAGCCATTGACAATATTTATGTCAGTGATTTGCAATTCCGAAGCCCCTAGTGCCATCAGTGCAGTGGCTGCATTTTGTAATGGTAGCGATGGGATTGGTAAATCCTCTAACTCAAATGCCCCACTGCTCCATTTCCAACCATTATCAGTTAGTTGGTAATCGTACTGAATACCTACTTGGAAGAACTCAGAACCAATATCGTCAGCATGAGCCGCCACGGTCGCTGGTGGCGTCGGTTGACCACAAATTGCTGGCTTCCCTGAACGGTAAATGCCCGCTTTTTCAAAACCAATAACATTGATGTCATCACCAAGCCAATCCACATGATCGATCGCTAAGCTCGTAATAACAGAAACATCATGGTCAACAACGTTAGTGGCGTCTAGACGGCCGCCAAGTCCTACTTCAAGTAAGACAACGTCAACTTTCTCTACTTGGAAAATACGTAGCGCAGCAAGCGTACCGAATTCAAAGAGGCTAAGGCTAACATCACCACGCTGCTTTTCTACATAATCGAATGCTTCACAGTGCTTGGCATCTACAACGTCAACGCCATTAATGCGTACACGCTCGTTGTAACGAATCAGGTGCGGAGAACTATAAACACCGACTGAATAGCCAGCATCAAGTAAAATGGCTTCCATTAACGCACACGTTGAGCCTTTGCCATTGGTTCCGGCAACGGTGATTACGGTTGGAGCTGGTTTGGTAAGATTGGCTTTGTTTGCTACCGCTTGGACACGGTCTAAGCCTAGATCAATTGCTGAGGAATGAATATTTGCTAAATAATCAAGCCACATCTCTAATGAAGATGTGGCTTGAGGAATTGGGTTTTGGGTCATCTAACTTTAACCATTAAATTCTTTGGTTTTTATGTTAGTTGATACTTTACCCTTTTTCGTCCGCTTCTGGTACAGAATATGGCTCTTCATTTGGAGATTCGTTAACCGAAACCACCAAAGGAGACTTGTGGTTAGTCATCTTAGCGATAAGACCACCCACACGCTGACGCATTTCACGACGGTCAACGATCATATCAATAGCACCGTGATCAAGTAGGAACTCACTACGCTGGAAACCTTCAGGAAGATCTTCACGCACTGTTTGCTCGATTACACGACGACCAGCAAAGCCAATCAGGGCCTTAGGTTCACCGATGTTGATATCACCCAACATAGCCAAACTTGCTGATACACCACCCATTGTAGGGTCAGTTAGAACCGAAATAAACGGCAGACCTTTTTCTGATAAACGCTCAAGCGCAGCACTGGTTTTTGCCATTTGCATAAGAGACATTAATGCCTCTTGCATACGAGCACCACCACTTGCTGAGAAACAAACAAGCGCACAGTTATTTTCAATGGCTGCATCCACGGCTTTCACAAAGCGAGCACCAACGACTGAACCCATTGAACCACCCATAAAGGAGAATTCAAACGCACACGCCACAAGCGGCAGACCAAGCAATTCACCCTGCATAACAACTAGCGCATCTTTCTCGCCGCTGTTTTTTTGTGCAGCAGAGATACGCTCTTTGTATCGCTTAGAATCTTTAAATTTCAGTTTATCCTGTGGCTCAAGTTCAGAACCTAATTCAACTCGATTACCTTCATCTAAAAATGTTTCCAAACGACGACGCGCTTTCATACGCATGTGATGGTTACACTTTGGACAAACTTCTAAGTTACGCTCTAGTTCAGCATGGTATAAAACCTGTTCACAAGAGGTACATTTAGTCCACACACCTTCTGGGATAGAAGCTTTGCGTGAACTTACTAGATTACTTTTCTCTAAAATCTTTTCAAGCCAACTCATGGAAGACCTTTTCTCTCAACTCTTCCGCTTCATTGCGAAAGATATAAATTCGACATAATACCGACGGATTAAACCATATCTTGCAGCTACTGTAGATAAAAAACTGGTTGTACCTATTTTTGATATCGTAAATAGCGTATGTTTTCCGTTCACATTCAATGTAAACACTACCGATATTTTGAAATAAGTTTGTAAAATTAGTTCAAATTATCTGGTAAAAACAGTGGACCGATCGGCACTTCAGGTAACCCAAACTCTTCTGGGTAGTCTACATCTACCAGGTACAGACCTTCCGCTTTCGCTGTCGCACCCGCTAGTTTGCGATCTTTGGCTTCTAATAACCACTTGATCCATTCAGGACTCTCTTCGCCACGTCCAACTTTTATCAAGCTACCCGTGATATTACGAACCATATGATGCACGAACGCATTAGCTTTAATATCAATAACCACATAGTTCCCATGGCGCGTAACATTCAGATGCATCAAGTTTCGAAATGGGCTGCGAGACTGACAATGCGCCGCGCGAAACGACGTAAAATCATTTTCGCCAAGTAGGAACTGCCCTGCTGCATGCATTTTTTTCTCGTCGAGCTCACCATGATAGTGACTAACCCCCGAGTTTAGGATGCCTGGACGTAAAGCATGATTGAAAATAATGTAACGATAACGGCGAGCTGTCGCTGAGAATCTTGCATGGAAATCATCTGAAACTTCCTTAGCCCAACGAACCGCTATATCGCTTGGCATGTTCGCGTTTGCGCCCATGGTCCAAGCTACCATTTTTCGAGTAACGTTGGTATCAAAGTGCACAACTTGTCCCGTGCCATGCACGCCTGCGTCTGTCCGACCAGCACACTGAACTTCAACTGGATGATTAGCGACGACGGACAATGCTTTCTCTAGCTCTTCTTGGACACTTTTCACTTCTCTTTGGCGCTGCCAACCAAAGTAGTTTGTACCGTTGTACTCGATACCTAATGCGATTCTCATCTTAACCTTCGAACTCTAAAATGGGGCGGGAAGTATATACTCAAGTCACCTCAAGTTGCCAGTTTCACCAAGGGTGACATAAAGGTAGCATCCTACTAACGGGACACAAAAAGGGTAGCAAACGCTACCCTTTTGTTTCGGTTTATCGGCCATTAATGGCGTCAATCAGGCTTTTTGCTTCGCGGCGAATATCATCCTCACCGTAAACAATCGCCTCTTCTAGTAGTTTAATCGCCCCTTGAGAATCGTTCATCTCGAGATAGATTTTAGCCAAATCCAGTTTCCCAGCCGCTTCAGCATTGTTATCTACGTCAATATCGCCGATCTCGCCGATAACATCTGGAAACTCGTTCAATCCGACATCGAGCTTAAGGTCTTCTTCTTCGAACTCACCACCTTCTCTGTCGACCTGAGCCATCAATTCATCAATCGTCATAAATTGATTTTTCTTCGGGTCGAAGTCATCCAAGTCGCTTTGCTCTGCCCAGTTTTCTTGCGCGATCTCTGGCTGACTTAGTGCATCACTCGAATTCCAAACATCACGCTGGTCCTCAGGCACTTCTTCAGTAGAACTTACGTTATCAGCAGCGGGTTTAAAGCCATCCCAATCATCTCCAACATCCAGCATGGTTTCAAAATCCATACCTGCACTTGCGATGGTGTCACTGTCTAGTTTACCTTCAAATACTTCTGAGTTTGCGTCTTCCGCAAGAAGGCTAGCCATTGATGATTCATCATCCAAATTACTGAGCGGCTCACCCTCTGTCGCTGTTGGCTGCACTTCTGGGTCAGTATCAAAGCCGTTTTGCTGCGCAAATACTTCAAACAAAGCATCATGATCGTTATCGGCTTGAATAGCTGGTCTCGATGTCTCTGCTTCAACCTTAGGGCTCTCTGACGCACCCTCGTTCATTGACGCGAGAACATCTTCCTCATTGAACTCTGGAAGATCTTGGTCGTCAAAACTTAACTCTTCATCCTCACCGGAGATTGGTTCTATATCTGCAGTCTCAGAGCTCGGTAATTCTGGCTCTTCTTCCATCGACGCCAAGGCATCTTCTTCGCTGAACTCTGGCAAATCGAGCTCATCAAAATTGAACTCTTCTTCGGACTCAGCTGGCAAGTCGGCTTCAACTTGTTCTAGTTCAATGGACTCGGACGTTTCTAACTCCGGCTCATCCACCATAGACGCCAATGCGTCTTCTTCACTAAACTCAGGAAGATCCAGCTCATCAAAATTGAATTCATCTTCTGATTCAGCTGGCAAGTCGGCTTCAACCTGTTCTGGCTCAACGGACTCGGACGTTTCTAACTCCGGCTCATCCGCCATAGACGCCAATGCGTCTTCTTCACTAAACTCAGGAAGATCTAGCTCATCAAAATTGAATTCATCTTCTGATTCAGTTGGCAAGTCGGCTTCAACTTGTTCTGGTTCAACGGACTCGGACGTTTCTAACTCCGGCTCATCCGTCATAGACGCCAATGCGTCTTCTTCACTAAACTCAGGAAGATCCAGCTCATCAAAATTGAACTCTTCTTCGGACTCGGTTGGTAAGTCGGCTTCAATTTGTTCTGGTTCAACGGACTCGGACGTTTCTAACGCAGGTTCGCCAGCCATAGATGCTAGAGCATCTTCTTCGCTGAATTCTGGAAGATCTAGCTCATCAAAATTGAATTCATCTTCTGAATCGTTGGTCGACTCAGTTTCCGGCTCCAATTCAGGTTCATCCAGTAGCCAATCTTCTTCTTGTGGAACACCGAATTCATTTTCTATTGTATTTGGTGTCGGCGTGAAGGCTGGAATGTCTTCCTCTTGCTCAAC
>NZ_JADDYG010000298.1:114003-133494 GCF_015163535.1 Vibrio sp. OPT46
CAACGGACTCGGACGTTTCTAACGCAGGTTCGCCAGCCATAGATGCTAGAGCATCTTCTTCGCTGAATTCTGGAAGATCCAGCTCATCAAAATTGAATTCTTCTTCTGAATCGTTGGTCGACTCAGTTTCCGGCTCCAATTCAGGCTCATCCAGTAGCCAATCTTCTTCTTGTGGAACACCGAATTCATTTTCTATTGTATTTGGTGTCGGCGTGAAGGCTGGAATGTCTTCCTCTTGCTCAACGTGAGGCTGTACCTCAGCATCGGACTCCACGGATGGTTCTTGTGTTGAATCAGTATCGGTAGCCTCTTGTTGTAGTGATGAAGCTTCCTCTATCTCCGTTTGTGTTTTTTCAACTTGCTGCGGTAAATCGTCTTCACTATCAAATAGAGCGTCAAGTTCAGCAGAAAAATCCGCTTTTTCTTGTTCTGTTGGCAGAAGTTCTTCACTGTCTGACTCAAATAGGTCGTCTAGCTCGCTCATTAAAGGATCATTCTCTGGTGAGAGGTCCTCTAAATCACCAAGAAATTCATCGCTGCTAAATGGCTCTGAGGCAGCCTCTGGCTCGGTTAATGGTTGATCTTCTACAGCTTGTTGCGTGTCTGGCTGGCTTTCACTTAATAAAGCGTCGATGTCCAACCCAGACTCAATGTCCTGATCTTCATGAGTTTGTTCTGACCCAACTACGGGAGATGGCTTTTCGTCGGCGTCTGGCTCACCAAAACCAAGTGATTTCAGTAACTCTTCCTCTTCCGATTTATTCTGCTCTGGGCTCTCGTCCTCTCGAATCAGATCATCAAACGGATCTAAATCAGCTTCAGTCTCTTCATCAAGTTCAGAGGTAACATCATCAATGAGTTCGTCCAGTAAGTCTGTGCTATCTGCGTCTAACTCTTCGATCGAGTCATCACCTTCAAAACCAGAGATTGCTTCTAGCTCGTTTAGTGGATCAAACTCGTCTGTGTCATCTTCATCAAAATCAATGAGTTCATCGAGTAGCTCTGTACTGTTTTCATCTAGAACAGGACCTTCATTGGCGTCAGCTTCTCGAACTTCCGATTCACTAGCCGGTTGTTCATACTGGGCCAATAGCTTATCGATATCGTCGTCAGATGCCTCTCCTACACTAAAGTCATCATCCGAAACGGGCTGTTTTAACTCAGGCTCATCAGTATCTAAATCGAAGTCATCGTTGCCAAGTTCAGCAAACAAGTCATCAAGCATATCCTGGTCGACAGTGTCACTTGGTAACTCTTCTGACGGCTCATCGGCTGCAAGTAACTCGGCAAATGCGTCGTCTGAAAGCGAGTCTGATTTCTCATTCGCATCATCCGAAAGATCGAAGCCAGACTCATCGTCATCGAGCACTTCTAGTTCTGGAGCAACCTCATCTAAGGCTCGCTCCATTTCTTCTAAACCAAGCGCTTTTTCTTCGCCGTTGACTTGGATACCATTGTTCGATGACTCAAACTCATCCAGACCAACATCTAGGTCACCGTCATCGCCAATATCTGCAAATGGGTCATCGTCCCCTTCCAGATTGAAATCAAGTTCTTCATCGTCGAGGTTAGCAAAGACGTCTTCTTCTAAATCTGACTTCTCTTCTTGTAAAGACTGTGTGTTGATATCTTCATCTGCAAACAATTCATCATCAAGCGTGAGCTCTTCATCCAGCTCATCCGCCGCCGCTAAACCGATTGGCGCCGCAAGAGGATCAACGTTTTGCTGTTCCTGCTCAACCGCTTCTTCTCTCGCTTTAGAGCGTCGACCAAGCAGCATAACGACTAGCAAGGCGAGCAAAGCACCAGGAATTAATGCCGCAAGACCAACAAGCCAACCATTCGACAAAATTTTGTCCATGGTGCTTGGTTGCATGCGTTGTTGTTCAGCAAGGCGCTGGCGCTCTTCAGCAAGCAGTTTCTCGACTTCTGAGCGAATGCGTTCTTCGTCATTCAGCTCGCTTTTCAAAGTTTCGACTTCGCTTTGCACTTCTGACAGCATCAATCGAAGACGATGGTTCTTCTCTTCTAATGAGTCTAATTCACTTTGTGAGCCTTGAAGTTTGTCCTTTAGCGCACTGACCTGCTTTTCACCCTGCGGAGAGGTGGTTACTGGTGGCGCAGGGATGACGGGTATTGTTTTCGGAGTTGGTTTTGGCTCCGTTGCTGCCACTGTCTCTGGCTTAGCCGCAGGCTTGGGTTCTACTTTAATTTGTGGCTTTGGTTGCTCGGTGACTCGTTGTGCTGGCGTCGCTCTATTTGTCGGCTTCGGCTGTTTTAACTTAGCTTCATGCGCCTTCATAATCGCAACAGCTTGCGCTGTGGTCGCGCTTTGCACTTGCTCTAGAGAAGGTACTCGTAGCCGACTACCTGGGATCAATTCATGAATGTTTTGGTTCTCAAACGCTTGAGGGTTAATTCGGTAAATGGCAAGAAGCGTTTGTTGAACGGTAACACCGCGTGAAGGTCGTAATTCTGAAGCGATCGACCATAGTGTTTGATTTTCACCAGTCGGACCAAAGAAACGTGACGGTTGAGTATTCGCAGGAGGAGCAGGTAATGCTCGCTCAATATCTTCAGCATAGCTCGGAGATGATTGCACTTCACCAGACGGTCCAACAAGACGAATTCCTTCGGCTTGAACCACTGATGATGTCTGAGTCGCGCTCATCAACACAAGGGCTGCTAACAAACGCTTATAATTTTGACGCATAGAAGGCTCAGTTTTGTGCTAAATACAATTTGAAATGGTGATCGGTTAAATATATCGGATATCGCATGCAAAACTATAGCGTTGAGAATAAAAAATGTGTGGCTCTCGCCATATTCGTACTAATCTCACACTATTTTGTTTCGTTCGTACAAAAAAGCCTCGCACTGTGCGAGGCTTTGAAATGAATTGTAAACGACTTAGTAGTAATCGCGGATCAGAACTTCTGCGATTTGCACCGCGTTAGTTGCCGCGCCTTTACGCACGTTATCAGCAACAACCCACAGGTTTACTCCGCTATGATGGCTGATATCGTTACGGATACGGCCAACCATTACATGGTCTTTACCGCCCGCATCGCGAACTTGTGTAGGGAAGTCTTCACCGTGGAACACTTCGATACCGTCAGTTTGTTCAAGCAAGTTAACGACTTCTTGTGCATCGATAGGTGAACGAGTCTCAATGTGAAGTGCTTCTGCGTGACCGTAGAATACAGGAACACGTACACACGTTGGATTGACTGTGATTGATGGATCGTTAAAGATCTTCTGTGTTTCCCACACCATTTTCATTTCTTCTTTGGTGTAGCCGTTTTCCATCATTTGATCGATTTGTGGAATACAGTTAAACGCGATCTGTTGAGAGAATTGCTTCTTGTCTGCAGGCAGACCGTTTAGCAGCTTCGCCGTTTGACCTGCTAGCTCATCGATACCCGCTTTGCCTGCACCAGACACCGATTGGTAAGTTGATACGTTAATACGCTCAATACCCACCGCATCGTGAATTGGTTTTAGTGCCACCAGCATTTGGATGGTTGAACAGTTCGGGTTCGCAATGATGTTACGGTTACGAAACTCTGCAATCGCTTCTGGGTTTACTTCAGGCACAACAAGAGGAATGTCGTACTCGTAACGGAAGTGTGATGTATTGTCGATAACAATCACGCCTTCATCAGCGGCAATTGGAGCCCACTTGGCTGATAGCTCACCACCAGCAGAAAACAGTGCGATATGCGCTTGAGACCAATCAAACTCTTCTACGTTTTGAACGCGTACCGTTTTACCATTGAAGCGGTAAGTCTTGCCTTCGCTGCGCTCACTCGCGAGTAGGAAGATTTCGCCTACTGGGAATTTGCGCTCTTGAAGCACATCCAAAATTGTTTCACCGACCGCACCGGTCGCACCTAAAATGGCAACATTATATTGCTGGCTCATTGACTTACCTCAATCTGAAAACCTAGTTCTGCTAATGGAGCAAGGTTACATGTTTTGTTACCCACTAGCGTGACAGCGCTGTATTCACGGCGATCCCAGTAGTTTTTACGCATCAGGTCAAAAGCGCCTGGCTTACTGATTTCACGGCGGAAAAGAGCGTCATCTCTACGCACATCATAGATTAACTGCGTGATGTTATGCAGTGTTGCTTCGTCCCAAGCTCTGTCCAATACCATAGTAGGAACAGGCGCGGTTGGCAGTAAATCGCTGGCATGCGCACGTAATTCGTTATTTAAGAACTCACAATAGCTGTTGAAAATCATCGTTGTACCGCGAGCTTTCCCTTCCAAGCCGTAGCCTGCAACGTGAGGGGTTGCGAATGCTAGCAGAGGCAGAAGCTCCATATCAACCTCTGGTTCAAATTCAAATACGTCGAGTGCCGCTGTAAAGCCATCATTTTTCAAAAGACGTTGCTTCAAAGCAGCGTTGTCAACGATGGGACCTCGAGCCGCGTTAATCAAAATTTGATCGCTGCGGAGACCATTTAATACCTTCTCATCAATCAAATGATGCGTTGGGTATGGGCCATCTTTGGTGATTGGCGTATGTAGTGTAATGATGTCTGAGCTTTCAATCAGTTCTGTCAACGGAGTAAAGCTACGAGGATCACCAGCCTCTTGTTTGAATGGGTCATTGATGAGAACTTTAATACCCATGCCTTTCAAACATTTCTCTAGGTAGCTACCTACTTGGCCTGCACCAATAATACCTACCGTCTTGTCAAATACCGAGAAACCTTGTTGCTGAGCGAGCACCATCATCACGCTGAACGCGTATTCCGCCACACCCACTTTGTTACACCCTGGCGCCGCAGTGAAGAAAATGCCTTTCTCTTTTAAGAGTGCTTGGTCAACATGATCCATGCCTGCCGTGGCCGTACCAACAAACTTCAGCTTGTTTGCTTTGCTGATCAGGTCAGCATTCACTTTGGTGACTGAGCGAATCATTAGGGCATCAACATCCACTAAATCATCGGCGGTCAGTGTACGACCTGGTTTTAGAATTACGTTACCGAGTTGGCTGAATAGCTCTTCAGCATACGGCATATTTTCATCAACAATAATTTTCATAGCGCCAGCGTTCTAACATCCATTTGTAAGAGTTCGTTTATTCGCAAGATGCGAAACTAAAGCGATTGTGCCCTTTTCCCGAAAAATCTCAAGATATAACACCAATAAACCTCAAGGAGGTAACTCCTATAGAATCGATTGCCGGGAAGCCTAGAGAAAAGCAGAAACAGAGAAAAGAAAAAGCCCGGCTAAATAGCCGGGCAAAGTTCCAGAACAAAAGGATCCTATCCCGCTCTCCATGGGATAGAGTCTGCGTCTGTTCGATCAGTGTGACTGATCAAGCTCTGGAAACTGGATTGTTGGCGTTTACAGTACTCTCGCAAGGCGCCAACAAATTCAGTTAACCTTGGTACTTTTTAATAACCAAAGTTGCGTTTGTGCCGCCAAAGCCAAAGCTGTTTGACATTACGGTCGTTAACTCTGCATCACGTGCTTCTGTCACTATGTCCAGACCTTGTGCTGCTTCGTCCAAGTTTGAAATATTGATGCTTGGAGCAATGAAGTTTTTGTCTAGCATAAGTGTTGAGTAAATTGCTTCGTGCACGCCCGCTGCGCCGAGTGCGTGGCCAGTCATTGCTTTTGTTGCAGAGATTGCAGGGCTGTTCTCACCAAACAATTGTTGGATAGCACCAAGCTCTTTCACGTCACCAACTGGTGTCGATGTACCGTGCGTGTTGATGTAATCCACACCATCAACGTTTTGCATCGCCATCTTCATACAACGAATTGCGCCTTCACCTGATGGCGCTACCATGTCGTAGCCATCTGATGTCGCACCGTAACCTACGATTTCACCGTAGATTTTCGCGCCACGTGCCAGTGCGTGCTCTAGTTCTTCAATAACCAGCATGCCGCCGCCGCCCGAGATAACAAAACCGTCACGGTCTGAATCGTATGTGCGAGATGCTTTGTCTGGCGTGTCATTGTATTTGGTTGACAGTGCGCCCATCGCATCAAACATCATAGTTTGAGACCAATCTAGCTCTTCGCCGCCACCAGCAAAAACAATATCTTGTTTGCCTAGTTGAATAAGCTCCATAGCATGGCCGATACAGTGTGCAGATGTTGCACATGCAGAGCTCATTGAGTAGTTCACGCCACGAATCTTAAATGGCGTAGCAAGACAAGCAGAAACAGTAGAAGACATAGTACGAGGAACCATGTAAGGACCAACTCGCTTTACGCCTTTTGCACGCATCGTGTCTGTCGCTACCGTTTGATTGTATGCAGAAGCACCGCCAGAACCTGCAACGATACCGGTACGATCGTTTGAAACCTGCTCTTCTGTAAGACCAGCGTCTGCGATTGCCTGCTCCATTGATAGGTATGCATAAGCAGCCGCATCACCCATAAAGCGCATCTGCTTACGGTCGATGTGTTCCGCCGGGTTGATTTTTAGGTCACCCCATACTTGCGAACGAAGACCGTGTTCTTTGAACTGCTCAGATGCAGTGATGCCAGATTTGCCCGCTTTAAGAGACGCTAGAACTTCTTCGACGTTGTTACCGATACTTGAAACAATACCCATACCGGTGATTACGACTCGTTTCATTATGACATTCCTATAATTCAAAAATCCGCTAGATGATAACTAAGATAGTCAACAAAAGTGGTCAGCTTTCCCATAAATTCGTACAATCGCCCCATTCTTACCGCGCCAAATCACAAATTTGCACCATTATGACTTCAATAAAAAACGCAGAACTTGGTTGGAACGAAGCTGGTACTCCGGTTTCAGACCAATTTGATGATGTTTACTTCTCTAACGTAAACGGTCTTGAAGAGACACGCTACGTTTTCTTAAAACAAAATCATCTCCCAGAAAGATGGCAGGAATTTGACCAAAGACGTTTTGTCATTGGTGAAACAGGATTTGGCACGGGATTAAACTTCTTAGCAGTATGCCAGTGGTTTAGTGAGTTTCGTCGTCAGCATCCGGACGCAACATTGAAAGAGCTGCATTTTATTAGCTTTGAAAAATACCCATTAAGCAAAGCCGATTTAAAGAAGGCGCATGAAGCTTGGCCTGAGCTAGCTGAGTACGCGGAAAAGTTACAAAAGCACTACCCTGCCGCTGTGCCGGAGTGTCATCGCATTGTTTTAGAAGACGGCGCAATCACACTCGACCTTTGGTTTGGTGACATTAAAGACTGCATGCCGCAAGTTCCATACAACGAACAAGGTTTGATTGATGCTTGGTTCTTAGATGGATTCGCGCCAAGCAAAAACCCAGAAATGTGGAACCAAGGCCTGTTCAACAACATGGCAAAGCTAGCCAAGCAAGATTGTACAGTTGCCACGTTTACCGCAGCAGGCTTTGTACGTCGTGGTTTGAACGAAGCTGGCTTTACAATGAAAAAGGTGAAAGGTTTCGGCACTAAGCGAGAAATGATCGCCGGCTCTATGGAGCAACGTGAAAAGCAGTCGAACCATCTCCCTTGGTTCAATCGCTCAGCATCTAGCAATCTTGATTCGATTGCCATCATTGGTGGTGGTATAGCTAGCGCGGCGTTAGCGAAAACGTTAGTTCGTCGTGGCCAAAACGTCACCCTTTACTGTAAAGACAAACAACCAGCCAAAGGAGCTTCAGGCAATCGACAAGGAGCCGTTTATCCACTGCTTAATGGCCCGCACACGGGTGTTTCACGAGTGTTTGCTCCTGCATTTTTGTTCGCACGTCAGTTTGTTGAACAAGCAGCACAAGAGATCGATTTTGATCATGACTGGTGTGGCGTGACTCAGTTGATGTGGGATGACAAATCCACAGACAAACTGGAGAAAATACTTACGGGTAACTTCACACCAGAGCTCATTCAAAAGCTGTCCGCCGAGGAGACTGCGAACACTATCGGGTTACCTATTGATATGGCATCTGTGCACTACCCAATGGGAGGGTGGCTGTGCCCTGCCGAGTTAACTCGTGGGTTAATTAAACAATTGGAGCAGACGTCGTTACTCTCAACGAAGTTTGAACACCATGTTGAGGCATTAGATTGGGATGAAAAGCGTCAGCTCTGGCTACTAACGGCGAGTGGTCAAACATTTGAGCACTCAACGGTTGTGATTGCGAACGGCCATGAGTTCCAGACATTGAGTCAAACCGCTTCCCTACCTATGGGACAAGTGAAAGGACAAGTCAGTCACGCGCCAGCAACCGAAACGCTGAGTCAGCTGAAAACGGTGTTGTGTTACGACGGTTACATGACACCTGTTAACCCAAGTAATCAACACTTGTGTATCGGTGCAAGCTACGACCGCAGTCACCTTGACTACGAATTTGATGAAAACGCCCAAAAAGATAATGCGGAAAAGCTAGTGAAATGTGTACCGAATCAAACATGGGCAAAAGAGGTAGATATCACTGATAATCAATCTCGCCAAGGTATTCGTTGTGTTAGCCGAGATCACTTACCATTTGTCGGGAATGTGGGTGACTTTGAGACGATCAAAACGCAATACGCCAACTTACAAAATCAAAAAGAAGAAGAGGTAGAAACCATTCATCAGTACCCTAACCTATTCTGCTTCTTAGGTTTAGGATCTCGTGGACTGAGCTCTGCACCATTATTAGCTGAAGTGTTGGCCTCCCAGATCTGTGGGGACCCGCTGCCATTACCTGTTGATATATTGACCGAACTTCACCCAAGTCGAATGTGGGTTCGTAAACTAAGAAAAGGCAAAGCCATTACCGAGCTGTAAGAGTATTCTCTCGTTTTAATTCCCGACACAGATACGTGTCGGGAATCGCTAACTCATTAAGTCGCTCGTACTGAGATTACTTCAGCAGTGCAACTGCCTGTTTCACTTGCTCTGCCACTTCTGGGTTTACAACCTTACCCGATTCCACGTCAAAATTTTCGTAGAAGCTCGGCACAGATAACGATGCCTTTACATCCGCGCCAAAAAATTGAGCAGAACCTGTCGCCGCCGCAAGAACACTTTGTGCACCACCGGGACCTGGGGAAGTTGCTAAATAAACGACAGGTTTGTTTTGAAATACATTACGCTCAATGCGCGTCGCCCAATCGAACAAGTTTTTATAGGCCGCTGGGTACGAACCGTTATGCTCTGCGAAGGAAACAACGATAGCGTCAGCCTTCGCCAAGTCACGTAAAAACGCGACAGCCCCTTCAGCTTGACCTATTTCTTTCTCTTTGTCCTCGCTAAACATTGGCGCTTGATAATCGTTTAAGTCTAGAACATTCACTTGAGCGCCTTCGACTTGATTTGCTGCGTATGTAGCAAGTAGTTTGTTGATTGAGGTAGAGCTGGTAGATGCACCAAATGCGACAATTTTCATGGTTGTAATCCTTTGTTCACGTTTTATGCTGATCAGAATAAAAGTTGAACAGTTTCGCTACAACCACAAAAATTTTATGGAAAGGTTCGAATTTTTCGAAGTAGTAAATTGCTAGGATTAAATAAAGGGAGAACGCTGCTTAGGGATTAAGCCTGAGCCTGGAGCTCTTGCCACAAATCACTGACAATCACGCGATCGGCCGGGCTTAACTCGGTACGCGCATCTTCTAAGCTGCTCTCAATGCGTGACTTCAGCTCAGTAATATCGCTAATCCCTTCTTCTTCACAAGACGCCGCGGATAAAGAGATGTGACCACGTAAATAACCACCAGCAAACAATTCATCGTCAGATGCTGTTTCAATTCGAGCATCAATCAGTTCCAGTAGTTTTTCTTCAAATTCAATAATCATGGTGTATCTCTGAGGTTATTAGTGGTTATTTAACGCAAAAGTCCGACGCTTCCAATGGCTTAGTTTGATAAAATGCGCGCAGGGCATCAGAAAGCATTTTCACTCGCAAAGGCAAGCCAACGTCCAAAATACCTAGCACTTCTTTATGCACTTTTTTCATAAAGCCGAGCCTATCTGGTTCAAAATCGCCGTGTAGATTGTCACAACTCACCGTAAAAGGGAAGCCAGCGCTTTGTGCCAGAATCCATTCATAAGCTTGAGGTCGCACTTCAACTTTCTCAAACTCCGCTTGAACTTCTGCTGTTCGCCCATCAGGTTCATACCAATAACCAAAATCTTCCAGCAAACGACGCTCTGGACCAGCCACACACCAATGCGAGATCTCGTGTAAAGCAGAGGCGTAAAAACCCCGAGCAAAAATAATCCGATGATGAGGGTGTTCATCATCAGCAGGAAGATAAATAGGCTCATCACCACCTAACTCTAATTTCGTATTAAATTGTTCTAAAAAGGTGTCATTAAAAATGGTGATTAAGTCTTGGTATTCGTGGGTCATCGTCGAGTTTGTACTTCAGTTTGACATGCGCTGCATATTGTCGCTGTTTTTAGTTATGAGGTAAAGGCACCCCCACATTTTTGGTTATTAGTTGAATTTATCTGAAGGTCGCTTTCTCCATACAATTTCTCATTCGTCAGCGTACTTATTTACCACTACACTCTCGCCTTATTTTGATGCCGTTCAAACCGCTATTTTTAAGCCGTTTGATTACAAGCATGTTGCTGGTTTTAATCACTTTTTAAGAGAGATAGAACCGTTTGTAAGTGTTGTTACTTCGCCTACGCTGATTCTCGTAGAACGTAGTGACTTTTTACGTTGAGTGTTTCCCTATGTTGCTAAGTGTGTTGTATATCATTGGTATCACGGCTGAAGCCATGACAGGTGCGTTAAGTGCTGGTAGAAGAAAGATGGATTGGTTTGGTGTTATGTTGGTGGCTAGCGCAACGGCCATTGGTGGTGGCACCGTACGTGACATTCTATTAGGCCACTACCCTCTTGGTTGGGTAAAAAACCCAGAGTTCCTTGCAATTACGTGTGTTGCAGGTGTGCTAACAACAGGTTTAGCGAAATGGGTGATTAAGCTGAAAGGTCTGTTCATTCGCCTCGATGCATTAGGTTTAATCGTGTTTAGTATCATCGGAACAAAAATTGCGATGGGCATGGGCTTGCACCCTGGTATTTGTATGGTTTCAGCGTTAGTAACTGGTGTATTCGGTGGGCTACTTCGCGACTTGATCTGTCGCCAAACACCATTGGTACTACATGAAGAGCTTTACGCTTCTGTCGCTCTTATCGCATCAGGAATGTACTTAGCGCTATTAGAATTTAATATTCCTGATGTCACTGCCACGATCATTACACTGGTTACTGGTTACATGCTGCGTATGGCTGCGGTACGCTTTAAGTGGCGTCTGCCTTCTTTCCATTTGGAAACCGAAGGCTCGATTCATTAAGCAAAAACTACTTAAACAAAAAAGGTTGCCTGATAAAATTGTGCCACCCGCGATTCAGTGAGTGGCATAATTTTATATTCAGTCATCCTGAACAGCGACGAAGGAGCATGATTCAGGATATATTATCCGAGCACTCTGTTGTCAGAGATGTTTCTTTCTCTTTTCATCGTGCTGAAATTAGATTCCTAGTCTCGCTATAGCTCGCTGGAATGACACAAAGCTCTTAAATCTTCGGTGTTTCAGTTGTTACGCCATGGTTTTGACCACGGTGGCGTAGTAAATGATCCATCACCACAATTGCCAGCATCGCTTCTGCGATAGGCACAGCACGAATACCCACACATGGGTCATGACGACCTTTGGTGATCAACTGAGTTGGTTCACCTTCTTTTGTGATGGTCTCACCCGGCACAGTGATACTTGATGTTGGCTTAAGCGCAATGTTTGCGACAATGTCTTGACCAGTCGAGATACCACCAAGAATGCCACCCGCATGATTACTACCAAAACCTTCAGGAGCAAGCGTATCACGGTGCTGACTGCCTTTTTGGTTTACCACCTCGAAACCGTCTCCGATTTCTACGCCTTTCACCGCGTTGATGCTCATTAGTGCGTGCGCGATGTCTGCATCCAGACGGTCAAATACGGGTTCCCCGAGACCAACAGGCACGTTAGTTGCCACAACCTGGATTTTTGCGCCAATAGAGTCGCCTTCTTTTTTCAGGTCACGGATAAGTTGGTCAAATGCTTCTACTTTGTCAGCATCAGGGCAGAAGAATGCATTGTTCTCGATTTCGCTCCAATCTACCTTGTCGATAGATACATCACCCATTTGTGACAAGTAAGCACGAATCTCAACACCAAACTCATCTTTTAAGTATTTCTTCGCGATTGCACCAGCCGCCACACGCATTGCGGTTTCACGAGCTGAAGAACGGCCGCCACCGCGATAGTCGCGGATGCCGTATTTTTGGTGGTAAGTGTAATCAGCATGACCCGGTCTGAACTTATCTTTGATGTCAGAGTAGTCTTTTGAGCGCTGATCGGTGTTTTCAATTAGCAAACCGATCGATGTGCCCGTGGTTTTGCCTTCAAAAACGCCAGAAAGAATTTTAACTTCATCCGGTTCACGACGTTGTGTGGTGTAACGTGATGTGCCTGGACGACGGCGGTCGAGATCGATTTGTAGATCTGCTTCTGTAATTTCCAACCCCGGAGGACATCCGTCTACGATACATCCCAGTGCGATACCGTGACTTTCCCCGAATGTCGTCACTCGGAAATGTTGTCCGATACTGTTTCCTGCCATTACTTCCTCAAGTTTTTATCGCCACGCTCTCTCAAAACAGAGCATAGCTGCTTTCCAATTCTTCGTGGATTCATAGTGGCTTTATTACGTTTTGATGTAAAGAGTTAATATCGGCGAGGTATGCATAAAAAAAACACCGAGCATAAAGCTCGGTGTTTTGATGTTTAGTGCAAGACTCTATTAGTCTTTGTACAGTTTAAACTCTTCTGCACACTCAACCAGCTGGTCACGCGTTAGCATAAATACGCCATGACCGCCGTTCTCGAACTCAATCCAAGTAAATGGAATCTCTGGATACTGTTCCATCATATGAATCATTGAGTTTCCGACTTCACAAATAAGAATGCCGTTATCTGTTAGATAATCTGGCGCGTTAGCAAGAATACGACGCACTAGTTTTAGACCATCCGTACCCGCAGCTAAACCAAGCTCAGGCTCATGCGTGAACTCATCTGGCAGGCTGTTCATGTCTTCTTCATCCACATATGGTGGGTTGGACACGATTAGATTGTATTTCTCTTTTGGAAGATCACGGAACAAATCAGAGCGAATTGGGAACACTTGCTGCTCCATGCCGTGATCTTGTACGTTTTGCTCAGCCACTTGTAGAGCATCTGTAGAGATGTCGATAGCATCCACTTCTGCTTCAGGGAAAGCGTGCGCACAAGCAATCGCGATACAACCAGAACCCGTACATAGGTCCATGATGCGCGTAGGCTCTTCCACCAACCAAGGTTGGAATTCCGCTTGAATCAATTCGCCGATAGGAGAACGTGGCACAAGTACACGCTCATCAACGAAGAACTCAAGACCGCAGAACCATGCTTTGTTTGTTAGGTATGCTGTTGGCGTACGCTCGTTGATGCGTTTTACTACGCGCTCAACAATACGCAGACGCTCGCTTGTCGTTAGGCGAGAGTTCAATACGTGCGGAGGCACATCAATCGGCAAGTATAAGGTTGGCAGGATAAGCTGAACTGCTTCATCCCACGCATTATCAGTACCATGACCGTAAAACAGGTTCGCTGCATTAAAGCGGCTTACCGTCCAACGAATCATATCTTGAAGGGTATGCAGTTCCGATACCGCTTCTTCTACAAAAATCTTATCCAAAATTGCCTCCGAAAAGCGCTACAATACTGCCAATAAAGTTTATTAATGAAATTGTTTACCTAATGAGCAAAAAAGACACCGAGAACGATGACGATTTCGCCTTGTTTCAGGAAGCAGTACAGGGCGTAAAAAAGTTGCGACAGGATACCATAATCCAGCAACCAAAAAAAAATACTAAGCAAAAAGAAATCAAGCGCTCCAACCGTGAAGCGAGTGACTCTGAATTTTACTTTTCAGACGAGTTTGTCCCTCTATTAAACGATGAAGGTCCAACTCGTTATGCACGTGACGACGTCTCCACTTATGAAGTCAAACGTCTACGTCGTGGCGTGTATGTACCGGACGTGTTCCTCGATATGCACGGCATGACACAGCAAGAAGCAAAACGCGAGCTTGGTGCGATGATAGCCTATTGCATCAAAAACGAGATTCATTGTGCGTGTGTGCAACATGGTATTGGGAAACACATCCTGAAACAGAAAGCCCCACTTTGGTTAGCACAGCATCCTGACGTTATGGCTTTTCACCAAGCGCCACTAGAATTTGGTGGTGATGGTGCGTTGTTAGTGTTGCTTTCAATTCCTGAAAAGTAACAAGCTTGCTGTATACACGACGAAACGAAAAGGCAGGGATCTCCTGCCTTTCTTATTCTGTCTCTAATTTGCAAACGCTTATTTTGGTTTAGACACTTATGGCGTAATATGCCAAAGCACTTCACCATTTTGTGTTTGTAAATCATATTCAATGCACACTAGCCCTGATGTAGGAAACATCGGTGGTGTCATGTCTTTTACAAACTCTGAAGTCAGATAACCGACCAAAGGCAAATGCGATACGAACAAAAGCGAGTCCAATTGTTCGACTTCGATTAATGCACTTGCGAAATCGAAGACATGCTCGGACTGGCCATAAGGTGTAATATCTTCACAAGTTTCAATGCTTTTTGCAGAGAAATACGCACTGATCTCTTGCCAAGTTTGTTGAGCTCTAATGTACGGACTCACCAACACTTTATCGAATTGCGCAAAACCCTGTTCTTTACAGGCTCTCGCAACCGCTTCTGATTCGACTCTGCCTCTTGGGGTCAATTGTCGTGCTGCGTCTGAATCTGCAAAATGCTCGGCTTCACCGTGACGCATGATGAATATTTTCATGTTATTTCCTAGGGATAGCTAACGCTACCAAAAGGTTGACTGCTATCTTTATTAGATAGACGGGGCTAACTTTAACAATGACGAAACAAAAATACTGATATAATTATCTGTTCATTATACCAATTCGCTTGTTAAAGATAGCGACTTTCTTAACAATCTATTAAAAGAATGTACTCAGTTCATCACACTATTTAACTGTGCAATGAGTTCAGAGCATTCACTCAAACAGTTCTTCCCCATACGCAAACGCGATGGGCCTGTGCAGAAGTCTACGAATAACAAAAATACGGCAAGCAGTATTTGTCGAAACGCAAACTTTGCGCCCCCCGCGAGGGGAGCCTAAATTACTGTAATGCGAAATCTGGAGACGCATCGTGCATCTAAGTCCTAACGATTCAAATCAATACCGCTACATTACCTTGAGCAATGAACTGCGTGTACTGCTGATTCATTCCGATACAGCTCAACAGTCGGCAGCTGCTCTGGCAGTGAACGTTGGACACTTCGACGACCCAAACGATCGCCAAGGTCTGGCACACTATTTAGAACACATGCTTTTTTTGGGTACGGAAAAATACCCTAAAGTGGGCGAGTTTCAAAGCTATATTAGCCAACACGGTGGAACAAACAACGCTTGGACTGGTACAGAGCACACTTGTTTCTTTTTCAATATTGCTCCAAATGCCTTTGAAAGTGCCTTAGATCGATTTAGCCAATTTTTTACCGCACCTTTGTTTAACGAAGAAGCATTAGACAAAGAACGCCAGGCTGTCGACTCCGAATACAAGCTCAAACTCAATGATGATTCTCGTCGCCTGTATCAAGTTAACAAAGAAGTCATCAATCCAGAGCACCCGTTTTCAAAATTCTCTGTCGGAAACTTAGATACTCTTGGCGACCGAGATGGTAAATCCATCCGCGACGAAATTGTGGAGTTTCACCACTCTCAGTATTCCGCCGATTTGATGACACTGACTCTATTTGGGCCACAGCTGCTCGATGAACAGCAAGCTTGGGTAGAAGCCATGTTTGCCGACATCCCAAATCACCACCTTCGTGGAAAATCGATTGATGTACCGATCGGCACTGAGGAAAGCACGGGCATTTTGGTTCAAGTCGAGCCGCTCAAAGAGTTCCGTAAACTGATTCTCACATTTCCCATGCCGGGAATGGATGCGCATTATAGCGTGAAGCCACTCTCCTACTTTGCTCACCTGTTGGGTTATGAAGGAGAAGGCAGTTTGATGCTTCAACTCAAAGAAAAAGGCTGGATTACCTCTCTCTCAGCGGGCGGCGGCGCGAGTGGCAGTAACTACCGAGACTTTACCGTAAGCTGCACCCTGACGCCAAACGGCTTAGATCATGTTGATGATATCGTTCAAGCGGTTTTTCAATACCTCTCGATGATCAAACAAGACGGGTTAGATGAATGGCGCTATCTCGAAAAACAAGCGGTATTAGAATCGGCTTTTCGCTTCCAAGAGCCATCGCGCCCAATGGATCTCGTCAGCCATCTGGTGATCAACATGCAGCACTATCAACCGGAAGACACGGTTTATGGTGACTACAAAATGGCGGGCTACGATGAGGAGTTACAGCGTTCATTGCTGCGATACTTAACCATCGATAATGTACGCGTCACTGTGATTGCTAAAGGCCTGGAATACAACCGTACTGCCGAATGGTACTTTACCCCGTACTCCGTCACACCTTTTAGTGAAGACCAACGTCGTTTCTATCAACAAATCGACCCAAGCTGGCAATTCGTCTTACCGGAAAAGAACCCTTATATTTGCTACGATCTCGACCCCATGCCACTCGAAAATGGTGATTCACTGCCAGAGTTGATTGAGGATCTCGAAGGGTTTCGGCTGTGGCATTTGCAAGATGACGAATTTCGCGTGCCTAAAGGTGTCGTTTATGTCGCTATCGACAGCTCTCATGCCGTTGCATCACCAAAGAACATCGTCAAAACGCGCTTATGTGTAGAGATGTTCCTCGATTCGCTAGCAAAAGAAACCTATCAAGCAGAAATCGCAGGGATGGGTTACAACATGTACGCTCACCAAGGTGGCGTGACCTTAACCCTCTCTGGGTTCAGTCAAAAGCTGCCTCAGTTGCTGGAAATGATTCTGCACCGTTTTGCTTCTCGAGATTTCAGCCCTGCTCGCTTTGAAACCATCAAACAACAACTGTTACGAAACTGGAGAAATGCTTCACAAGATCGCCCTATTTCGCAGCTGTTTAACGCACTTACTGGGTTACTTCAACCCAATAACCCGCCTTTCGCAACCTTAGTCGAAGCGCTAGAAGAAATCGAAGTCGATGAACTCTCGGTATTCGTAGAATCCATTCTTGCAGAACTGCACGTTGAAATGTTTGTTTACGGAGACTGGCAACGCCAGCAAGCCCATGACATGGCTACGACCTTGAAGGATGCTCTAAGAGTTAACGAGCAACGTTATGAAGAGGCACTTCGTCCGCTCATTATGCTAGGTAAAAATGGCAGTTTTCAACGTGAGGTGCATTGTAACCAGCAAGATTCCGCGGTCGTTATTTACCACCAGTGCGAGGATATTGAGCCTCGTAGTATCGCGCTATACTCATTGGCCAATCACCTTATGTCGGCAACGTTTTTCCATGAAATCCGTACCAAGCAGCAATTAGGTTACATGGTAGGCACTGGCAATATGCCGCTAAATCGTCACCCTGGTATTGTACTGTATGTGCAGTCACCTAATGCAGCACCGGCCGAGCTGGTTACCTCAATCGATGAGTTTTTAAATGCCTTTTATATGGTGCTGTTAGAGTTAAACGATTACCAATGGCACAGCAGTAAGCGCGGCTTGTGGAACCAAATAGCAACGCCGGACACCACACTTCGAGGACGGGCTCAACGTCTTTGGGTTGCGATAGGAAATAAGGACACTGAGTTTAACCAACGTGACAAGGTACTGGCGGAGTTGAAGAAGCTGACGCGCGCAGACATGATTCGCTTCGTTGTGAACGAATTGAAACCTCGTACTGCAAATCGTTTGATCATGCACTCTCAAGGTCAAGCGCATTCGGAGGCTCCGCGCATCCATCTAGGACAAGAAATTGGATCAATTGAAGAGTTCCAACTTCGGCCAAAAGATTGCGGCTTGGGGTGATCTAGTTGCGCAGAAATAAAATTGTCGAATACTAAGTATGTACCTAGAGCCCAGTGAGATTGTCGGTCTCATAGATTGAATCGGCACCATAATTAGCAGAAAATTGAAATTACGCCATTACGGCTTATGCTCTAATTCCCCGCACTAAAAATAACTTAATGAGGTAGTCATGAAAAAAGCACTTTTACTTGTGGCTCTTATACTGCCATTGGCATCTGCTCACGCTGAAATCTCAGTCAAAGGCGATGGCTTCGAATTAAGTGACGACTGTGTGCGCCTTAGCGGAGACAATGTATCTATCAACTCAGATGATTGCTCTTCAAAGCAGTGGAATGATAAAGACAAAAAAGGTAACAGCAGCGTTCACGGGGACGACAACCCAGGTAAAGGCCACAATAAAGATAAGAAAGACAAGAAGAAGTAACCATTTCTTCTTTATGAAAAAGGCTTGCCACTGGCAAGCCTTTTTCATAAAGAAGCAACGTTTAATAGAACGTTGTCCCTTCACCAGCTCGAGTAAGCAAACCATCACATGGCGCGTAACGATCGCCATACTTCGATGCAAACTCATTCATTTTCTCTACGAGCTCTTTAATGCCAAATTGGTCCATGTAACGGAACGGACCACCCAAGAACGGTGGGAAACCAATACCAAATATCGCGCCAATATCACCGTCACGTGGCGAGCGAATGATGCCATCATCCAAACAACGTACCGCTTCATTCAACATTGGCAACACACAGCGCAACGCAATATCGTTATCGCTTAGCTTAGATTCAGGGTCGAGCTTAAGCAGTTTGTAAACTGATTTGTCGACATCTTTCTTCTTGCCCTTGTAAGTGTAAAAACCCTTACCACTCTTGCGTCCTTTACGTCCATCATTTAACAAGATATCAAACACATCCGGGCCTTTGAATCGGTCACCTAACTCATTAACCAGAATCGGCATAATTTTCGCGCCAATGTCGACACCGACTTCATCCAGTAAGGTGATCGGGCCGACAGGGAAACCAAAGTCAAGCAACGCCGTATCAATCTTTTCGATCGGTTCGTTAGCCAGCAGAATATGCGCCGCTTCGTTCATGTATGGCGCAAGAATGCGGTTCACGTAAAAGCCCGCTTTGTCTTTCACTACGATCGGGGTTTTACCTTGCTTCTTAGCAAGTGCAACAACTGTTGAAACGGTTTCATCTGACGTCGTTTCATGCGGAATCACTTCCACCAAAGGCATTTTTTCTACTGGGCTGAAGTAATGCAAACCCACTACGTTTTCTGGACGCTCTGCTTTTTCTGCAATTTTGTGGATAGGCAACGAAGAAGTATTGGTCGCAAAGATAGTTTCTGACTTAGCGTTCGCTTCAATGTCCGCCACCATTTTTTGCTTAAGATCTAAGTCTTCAAAAACGGCTTCAATTACGACATCAATATGATTAAAACTGGTGAAATCGACACCACCAGACAGTTGCAGCATTTTCGCTTGCAGATC
>NZ_JADDYG010000298.1:133504-136320 GCF_015163535.1 Vibrio sp. OPT46
TAGGCAACGAAGAAGTATTGGTCGCAAAGATAGTTTCTGTCTTAGCGTTCGCTTCAATGTCCGCCACCATTTTTTGCTTAAGATCTAAGTCTTCAAAAACGGCTTCAATTACGACATCAATATGATTAAAACTGGTAAAATCGACACCACCAGACAGTTGCAGCATTTTCGCTTGCAGGTCGGCCTTGGATAGAATGCGACGTTTGCGCTGTTTCTCAAATAACTTGTAGTTGTAGTTGAGCGCATTTAAAACGCCATCGTTGCTAACATCTTTGATGCGAACAGGTACTTTTGCTTTTGCAACAGACACATGGCTGATTCCGGCGCCCATCAGACCACCACCAAGCACACCAACTTTATGAACTGGTGCTGGTTTCGCATCCGTGCCATTTTCTTTCTTCATTTCTGTTGTGGCAAAGAAGATCGAACGGAGCGCTTTTGACTCTGAGCTCATCACAAGCTCACCAAAGCGCTTCGCTTCAAGTTCTTGGCCTTTAGCGAAGCCTTTCTCTAAGCCATGTTGAATAACTTCTAGAATTGCAACCGTTGCTGGATAGTTACCGCGAGTTTTTTGATTCGTTTTCTTCGCAGCTTGCTCAAATACAAACTTGCGCCCTAGCCCGCTACCAGACATCACCTTTTCTTTCGTCGATAGCTTTTTCGTACCCTTGTTTTTACCTTTGTCGATAAACTGTTTTGCTACGTCGAGCAAAATGGTGTCAGGCACACAGGCGTCCACAACGCCCAATTTTTTAGCTTTCTTCGCACGAAGTTGTTTACCCGTCAGGATCAAGTCCAACGACGGTAACAGGCCAATCAAACGTGGCAGACGCTGAGTACCACCAGAACCTGGCAATAAACCAAGTTGTACTTCTGGCAGACCTAAACGCGTTTTGTCAGAATCCGTACAAACACGATAATCACATGCAAGAGCCAGTTCTAAACCACCGCCCAAACATGGGCCATGAATAGCCGCAACGACAGGATAAGGTAAGTCCGATAGCTGCTGGAACAACTCCTGACCTTGCCTTGCTAAGGCTTCCGCTTCACTTGCTGTGGTGCATGCTTCTAGCATTCGAACATCAGCACCCGCAACAAAATTGTCCGGTTTTAGGGAGTGGATGATCATCCCTTTAATACCACTGGAGTCTTTTAGCTGAGCAAAAATTTCTTTCATTTCGTCAGCAAAAGCCGCCTGCAGCGTATTCATTTTTTCATTAGGAACATCAATTGCTAACCAAGCAATATTTTGCTCATCAACCTTTAGACTAAATGCTTTTTGCTCGCTCATTACTCAACCTCCAGAATCATTGCCGCACCAAGACCACCAGCAGCACATGCGGTATTCAATGCAATACCACCGCCACGGCGTTTTAGCTCTCGTAGGGTTTGCGTCATCATACGCGCACCAGTCGCAGCAAATGGGTGACCATAAGCAATTGATCCGCCAAGCACGTTGAACTTATCCATATCAATTTCACCAATCGCTTTTGAGCGACCAAGGTTTTCTTGAGCAAACTTATCGGAAGCAAACATCTTCACATTCGCCAATGCTTGAGCAGCAAAGGCCTCGTGCATGTCGATCAACGTCAGGTCTGACAGTTCCAAGCCTGTATTTTCAAGCACTTTCGCTGTGGCATAAGTCGGCCCCATCAGCATGTCCTTTTCCACGCCGATAGCAGAGAATGCATAACCTCGGATGTAACCAAGGATCTCCATTCCGAGCTCTTTCGCTTTACCTTCTCGCATCAACATCACTGCCGCACCACCATCAGTCAATGGCGTACTGTTCGCTGCCGTAACACTGCCATACTGACGATCAAACGCAGGTCGCAATTTCGCGTATCCCTCAACCGTTGAGTCATGACGGATATTGTTGTCTTCCGAAATCCATTTTTTGTATGGTTCAGGGAAAGCCGTCATCACTTCATCTTGGATTTTTCCTTCTTTCCAAGCCTGAGAAGCCAGCGTATGAGAACGATGTGCAAGCGCATCCTGTTCTGCGCGAGAAATACCATGTGTTTTAGCCATTTGCTCTGCAGTTTGTCCCATGGATAAACCCGTAGAGTACTCTGCTACTGCTGGTGGCACTGGCATCAGGTCTTTAAAGCTCAAGTTTTTGAGGATACTAAGCTTCTGACCCATTGTTTTTGTCTTACTAAGAGCAAGCAGATTAGCGGCCAGTTTCTTTGATACGCCAATAGGCAGGACGGAAGAAGAGTCTGCACCGCCAGCAATACCAATATCGATGGTTCCCGCCATGATGCTTTCTGCGACATTAACCGCCGCTTGAAAACTCGTCGCACACGCTCGAGTCACACTGTAAGCATCAGTATGGATGTTCATACCGGTGCCTAACACGATTTCTCGTGCGATGTTTGGCGCTTCAGGCATTTGTACTACTTGTCCAAATACCACTTGTTCGATTAGCTTCGGATCAATATCTGTTCGAGCAAGCATTTCGCTTACTACCATTTTCCCTAAATCGACCGCTGGCACTTGGCTAAATTCCGTGCTTTGACGAGCAAAGGGAGTTCGAAGCCCCGCGACAATAGCGACACGCTCACCATTGCGTGTTTTTACTTCCTGCTTGCCCATTGTTTCTCCTTAAATACAAGAGGTCTGACCTGATGCATTGTAATGAATTTGTTAAATTTATCAAACGTGCGTTTAAATAAACGTGAAGCAAGTAGTTCAATTACTCTACTTCTTTGATTATTATGCGATTACTAATGGTTAACTATAGAGAGTTAAAACGGTAAGAGGTATACGGAAAGTAAAATCGAAGCAAAAAAAAACCACACATAACTGTGTGG
>NZ_JADDYG010000298.1:136330-137085 GCF_015163535.1 Vibrio sp. OPT46
TTGAATTTGTTAAATTTATCAAACGTGCGTTTAAATAAACGTGAAGCAAGTAGTTCAATTACTCTACTTCTTTGATTCTTATGCGATTACTAATGGTTAACTATAGAGAGTTAAAACGGTAAGAGGTATACGGAAAGTAAAATCGAAGCAAAAAAAAACCACACATAACTGTGTGGTCGGAATATCTATAAAACAATTAACTTACGCCAATTGAAAAGTAATCAGTTTCCTGATTAGGAGAAAGTAAAGTCAGCCTTCAAAAGGAAGTGTCATCTTGCTCAACATGTTAGTCGCAATGACTAACGAGATGACAAGGTGTACTATAACCCCTTCACTGCTTGATATTTTGAAATAGATCAATTTTATAGTGATTTTACGAGTTTTAAGCTCACCTAGTGCGATTATTGATTCAAAACAATTCAAGAATCCACCATCAGAAGTCCCTTTTAATGCTCCATCAAGTGAACTTATCCAAGCCATTGATTACTAATGATGATATTGTTAACAATATATATCTATTCGTGTTCGATGATATCTGACATTTGCGTATACACTTTTAGGTAACCACATGGCTTATTGTGTCAAAGGGTTTGCATGACAAATCCTGCAACCAAAACCGCTAAGCGATGAAGCAAGTAAAGTCATGCTCAGAACAAGTAAGAAACTCACAGAGCGAGGATGGAGGCTCCTGTGGCCATATTAAAAATGTTTGGAAAGAAAAATTCCAACAGTCCGGTCAACTCTGATATGGACAA
>NZ_JADDYG010000298.1:137095-142032 GCF_015163535.1 Vibrio sp. OPT46
AAGCGATTATTGATTCAAAACAATTCAAGAATCCACCATCAGAAGTCCCTTTTAATGCTCCATCGAGTGAACTTATCCAAGCCATTGATTACTAATGATGATATTGTTAACAATATATATCAATTCGTGTTCGATGATATCTGACATTTGCGTATACACTTTTAGGTAACCACATGGCTTATTGTGTCAAAGGGGTTGCATGACAAATCCTGCAACCAAAACCGCTAAGCGATGAAGCAAATAAAGTCATGCTCAGAACAAATAAGAAACTCACAGAGCGAGGATGGAGGCTCCTGTGGCCATATTAAAAATGTTTGGAAAGAAAAATTCCAACAGTCCGGTCAACTCTGATATGGACAAGCAAAGAAAATACGAAGCGCTCGTCCGAGGGTATCATCGTGACTTGTACCGCTACGCATATTGGTTGTGCAAAGATAAAGCGGTCGCGGAAGATCTAGTTCAGGAAACCTGTCTTAGAGCTTGGAAGTCACTCGATAGCCTCCAGGACGAAAAAGCTGCCAAGTCTTGGCTCATCACAATATTGAGACGAGAAAATGCGCGCCGCTTCGAACGTAAACAATTTGATTTAGTTGATATCGATGATTACGGCAATGATGCTAAAGTCAGCGATGACCCACATCATCAGCAAGAATGGCTGCAGGCACAGATCATGAAGCTCGATGTTGAATACCGTGAGCCTTTATTTCTCCAAGTTGTCGGTGGTTTCAGTGGAGAAGAAATTGGCGACATTCTTGATTTAAATAAAAACACAGTGATGACTCGACTATTTCGCGCTCGTAATCAACTTAAAGAGATGTTGGATTCTCAAGATACCAAGAGAGGACAAAAGAATGGATGATTTAGAATTTCGTCGTCGTATTTTGTCGGATCCAAAACAAAAGGATGAAGAGATTCTGCAAGCTTTAGCTGGTAGCGACGCCAACAATAAGTTTGTTGATGACGTTTTGGATCTCGATGTAAAAATTAAACAAGCCATGAATGTGGATGTACCCGAAGATCTCGCAGATAAGATTTTATTTAGCCAGACGTCGAGTGCACTTGATGAAGAGAAGGTCGTCAGACCAAACTTTGTCCGCAAAGCAATGGCACTTGCCGCTTCTATTGCGTTCACCGCAGGGTTATTAGTTGGCCAAGTAAACTGGGGAAATGTTTTGGTGTCTCCAGCACAAGCCAGTTTAGCGGATACCGCGATGAAACACGTTATTCATGAAGAACCGTTTGTTCGTCATCTTGATGAGGATGTACCGAGCTCGCAAATTAATGCGAAAATGTCGCCATTTCATTACCAGTTTAGTGAAAACTTTCCATATCACGTTTACTACCTAAACCACTGCGGTTTTGGCGAATCCAATGCGGTGCATATGGTGTTCCAAGGTCCAAAAGGTAAAGTAACGTTATTTATTACTGGTATTCCAAGCGAACAAAGTACCGACTTTAGTAAGGATGGCATGACCGGAATCGTTCAGCCCGTCGGGAGTTCAAGCCTGATTTTAGTCGGGGAAGAAGGTGAAAATATTGATGCGCTCGCTACGACTCTTGCATCAATGATTAAGCCGATGTAACAACTTCGACGATTTCCAGCCTTCAAAAGGTTAAATGCCGCTAAATGATCTTATTTAGCGGCATTTTTGTATAAATAGAACGCAAAACATTCACCATCGCTATACCATTTAGAGCTTAAACTCTAAATTATGCATTTTAAGTGCAATTTCCCGTCTTTTAGACATCATTTCTGCAATTTTTATTCAATTTTATCCAATGGTCGGATTTGTCCAAGCAATTATTGATACTACTATCTGCGCCACTGAGCAAAAGCTCAATTTATCGTCCAAAGAGACGAATCTAATAAGGAAAAACAAATGACTCAGAACACGCGTCTGTTTAAAAAGACTCTCCTAGCAGTAACGGTAGCTTTTGCCTCAGGTCAATCGATGGCAGCGGGTTTCCAAATCAACGCTCAATCAGCAACTGGCATCGGCCGTGCATTTGCTGGTGATGCAGTAATCGCAGATAATGCAGCAGTAATGGCTCGTAACCCAGCAGCAATGGCTCTGTTTGATAAAATGGAACTTTCGCTAGGTTTCGAAAGCATTACTTCAATGATTGAAGTGAAAGATGCGAAATATTGTGGTTCAACGTGCCAAGTAGCACCAACACTGTTCAAGCCTGTCGACTCAAACTATGACGACGCTGGCGATACTTCTATTGCACCGAACATTCATCTAATCGTTCCTGTAAATGACAAGTTTGCATGGGGCGTAAACGCATACTCTAATTTCGGTACTAAAACAGAATTCGACAATAGCTTTGCGGCAAAAGAATATGGCGGCTTAACTGATGTTAAGAGCGTAAACTTTGGCCTTGCAGGTTCTTACCGTCTCAATGAACAATGGAGCTTTGGTGCTGGTTTAGATTTAATCTACGGCCAAGGTACAATGAAGCGTGAACATGCTGCAATAGGCACACTCGTCGATGTAGACGAAGCTGATGGTTGGGCTGTAGGTTTCAATGTTGGTACTGTGTACGAGCTAGATGAAAACAATCGATTTGGTCTTGCATACCGTCATAGTCCAGAAATGGAAGCAAAAGACGATAAAGGTCAAAAAATCACACTACCTTTACCAGATATGGCCGAGTTCTCTGGCTTCCACAAAATTCAAGACACTAAGTTTGCTGTACACTACAGCATCCAATACATTGGCTGGGAAACTTTCGATCAAATTGAATTCTCTAACTTAAAAGGCTCTCCTCTTGGCTCATCGTACGATAAACAGTACCAGTGGCAAGATGGTTGGCACTACTCGATTGGTGGTACATATTACCTAAGTAATAACTGGACACTTCGTGCTGGTTACATGTACGACACGAGCGCCCAAGCTGACTTAACGTCTGTTTCCGTTCCTGACTCAGATCGCCAATGGTTCTCTACCGGCTTTACTTATCACATTGATAGTAAATCAAATGTCGACTTTGGCTTTACGTACCTAATGGGTAAAGATGTTGAGGTAAATGAATCAACACCTAACCCAATGTACAACCCAAGTAACGCTCAAAGCCCTCAAAATATCTCGAGCTTGTCAGCAACAACACGCGCTGATGCTATTCTATTCGGCTTACAATACAGCCGTAGCTTCTAAACGCTTCGCTGTTAGTTAGTAGAAAAATACTTTATATAAAAGGCTGGATTTCCAGCCTTTTTTCATATCTGCGATTTATTGCCCATTCAATTTGAGTGAACACGTGTATCTAAATCTCACAATTAGGACGCACAGCTGTTCGCTGAATTCCGTTTACAAGCCTTTCACAGTTAGATAATTAAACCACCCAATCAACACTTGAAAGCATAATATTCCAAATGACTGCTTATACTGGATTTTCATTTCTAAAGTAAAAACTCTACCTTTAAACTTTCGTCCCACGTTATAAACAAATCAGCGAACATTCGAATGAAAACCAACAAGACTCTTCTATCAACAGCAGTGGCATTAAGCCTACTTGGCACAACGGGCATGGCTAACGCAGCAGGTTTCCAACTTGCTGAGTATTCTGCAACAGGCCTAGGTCGAGCATATGCTGGTGAAGCAGCAATGGCTGACAACGCAAGTGCACAATGGCGTAACCCAGCAATGCTAACTTATTTGGAAGGCACTCAAGTGTCCGTTGGTGCAATCTATGTGAACCCAAATATTGATATTGAAGGTGATGTAAACTTCCACGGTAGCACTTCTTCTGCATCTTCAGATGACTTCGCACATGATGCAATCATTCCAAACTTCTACCTATCACACCAATATAATGAGAAATTCGCGATTGGTTTGGCATTTGGCACCAACTACGGCATGGAAACCGATTTAGGTAAAGGCTTTGGTGCATCGCACTTTGGTAACGAAGCAAGCGTAACGACAATGGAAGCGAACTTAAACGCAGCTTACAAAGTCAATGAATCGATCAGCGTTGGTGGTGGTATCCGTTACATCATCGGCGAAGGCAGCTTTGGCGCAGCAGCTCCTAAGAATAACGTTGTAGGGTTAAACCCTGAAACTAATCAACCAATCAGTGTTCCTCAAGGTACCGCTCTAAAATACATGGAAGGTGACGATACCGCTTGGGGCTGGCAAGTTGGTACAGCATGGCAGATCAATGAAAATAACCGTATCGGCTTCGCGTACAAATCTGAAGTTGAACTGAAGCTTGAAGGCCATGCTGAAGGTCTTGGTTTTGGCTTCGGTACTTCTGAACGCGACAACGGCTACATGTATCTAAACCTGCCTGCAACGGCTGAGTTGGCAAGCTTCCACCAAGTAACAGACCAATTTGCGTTACACGCAAGCGTTAACTGGACGGATTGGAGCTCTTTCGAGAAATTGGAAGCACGTCTAGATACTGCAGGCACGCATATGGTTAAAGTAGAAAACTGGGAAGATAATTATCGCTTTGCTGTTGGTGCTACTTACCAGCTTGATCCTAAGCTAGCGCTACGCACTGGTATTGCATACGATACTTCAGCGGTAAGCGACAAAAACCGTACGATCACTATTCCAGAAACTGACCGCACTTGGCTAAGTATTGGCGCAACGTACGATTGGACGAAAGACTTCAGCCTAGACGCTGGCTTCACCTATATTTTTGCGAAAGACGCACCAATCGTTGAGTCTCGTGGTTACAAGTCAGACGACACTGCAGAACAAGTCGGCGGCCAATTTGTAGGCGAAACTACGGGTAATGTTTGGCTAATCGGTGTTCAAGCAAACTACCGTTTCTAACCAAGCTGCAAAATACAAAAAAGGCTTAGCATCAGCTAAGCCTTTTTTCATTTCTCTGTGCCGTCCTAAATAAGGTTGACACTTTCCACCCCCAAAATTGGAGAGTGTTATGAAATCAACAACTAAAAGAACTCAGCGCGATTACTCCCTCGC
>NZ_JADDYG010000299.1:0-374 GCF_015163535.1 Vibrio sp. OPT46
ATTATGGTTTATAGCTATATCATTACCCGAGATAGAGAGCGTATTGTAGACAACCTAATGGAACACGGTGAGTTTTCTAATGGTTCAATTAAAGGTAAAGAGTTAAGCCTTGATCATCCATTAGCAAATGAGATGGTAGATACCTTAAAACTAGTGCCTCAAGGCATGGCCAATACCTATTACACCCTTCACCATTTGAAACAGCAAGATTGGGATGTGACTCATGAAAATGGTTATGAGAACTCTCTCATTGCGAGCTTTAGTTTAAATGGAAACCTAAGTTCACTTTTAGATAAAGTCAAAAGTGGAGAGGGGTTTAAGGTAGAAACGAATACCTTCCAGGAGTTCATTGAATCGAATCAAGGTATCGATTT
>NZ_JADDYG010000300.1:0-425 GCF_015163535.1 Vibrio sp. OPT46
AATGCTAATAACGTTGCGGACAAAACAGGGTAGATAATGTAAGAGTCCTGCTTGTTGGTTCGTTGAAAACATAGCGAAACAAGTAAGACGTTATAAACTACAAGTAACAAGCTGATCATGGTTCCGCTGTTTAATGTCATACTTGATAGCTGAGTTAAGAAAAACGCCAATAAAAGGTAATCGAAGACAATGAGCCATAAAAAGGCTTTCTTCAGTAAGTCGCTTTTTCTTTTTTCGGATGATGTTATGTGCATATAGAACTCAACTAAAAAGTCACAGTAACAAAGGCTTTGGTTAGAGAGGTCACCATCAGAGTGGTGACCTTTTAAGATTATAATTCTTGAATTTTTACTTCGCTGGTGGCGGTATCGCCGGAGTAATTGATGACTTCTTGACGAATGACTGGTTGGTTGAATTCAGCCTTA
>NZ_JADDYG010000301.1:0-901 GCF_015163535.1 Vibrio sp. OPT46
ATATTGAGGGACGTAATAGGTAGCCCTAATAATTTGAAAGCCTGAACTTCTTCTTCAGAGAAGTTAAATGGGTTTTGTTCATTCAGAGTCGGAGAACTTTGAGATCTACTCGCATTAGAGGGTCTTTCCATCTGAGAGGAAATTGAGTTTGTATAACCAAATCCACGTATCTTCGCTTGTGCTTCCTTTCTTCTAACCGATTGTTGTTGTTGCCGTTGCATAAAGTACAAATATGCGATGCCAAACAAGGCACTCGTGAAAACACCGAATGTATAACTCGCGGACAAATAATATGTAGCAGCGAAAGAAGTGATGAGTATGGAAGCCAAACCCAATATTTTTTCTTTAATTAGTTCGAACACAATAAGATGTCTAATAGCAAATAATAGCAAATAATAGCATAAATCTATGCCATTTTTGTCTAAAATACAATAGTGAAAGCTGCTAGCATAGGCTTATTATTGAGTCAAATGTTAGTTTCAATTTGCTAGTCTCAGAAGTGATATCGGTTCAATAGACTAATTACTCAACAAATTGTAGAAATATTTGCGTAATGCGACCTACAAATAGGGATATAGCTCACACATATGCAACAAATGATGAAAATTTATTTAAGTTTAACTCTTCATGGGTGAAAATTAGACATAACGGCAGTTAATGTTTAGATACAAGTCACATGATTATTTGCGTCTATTCTCAAAAATAAGAAAGTATTTATGGATAAGAATCATTACAGCGAACTGTTCTCCGACATATTCGCTACAAAACAGAATGAAGGTGGTGCGGCATATTTAATCAATCGGGAGGCTAATCTTGAATTAGTTTCACGGTTAGGTATTAATCATCGTGACGTTAGGCTTAATTCAAAAGAAAGCTATGTTTCAGACCGTAGCGCTAGGCT
>NZ_JADDYG010000030.1:0-968 GCF_015163535.1 Vibrio sp. OPT46
ATCGCCAATTCGAACTCTTCCAAATATTTCAACTTCTACTCCTAAGCATAAACGCCCTGTTTAGGTTTCTGATGCCGCCGCATACCACCTTAATCACCTAAACCAACGCATAGTCAAAATGCCACACGTGCCGAATGACTCTTGAACAATTTGTTATGTTCATAGCTACTCTAAATCAACACTAAGGTTACTATCATTTTGGCCAACGGTTGTAGATCCAATACAGACATCTTGAAACACCACCAGCAATTCCTCCAAGTAGGATCAATGCCATACCTTTAAACCCGGAAGATAGAGCATAGCCTAACTGTATTGATGTACTTCCCCAGCCGTTGGATAAGCCAGTTGATATAGCTAGTCCGAAGAGAATGATCAAGATAAAGCTAGTAATACTAATTTTCCACATTTTCATTACAAGAGAGAAAGCGAATGCAATGTAGATTAAGACCCTCAGCAATTCGATGAAGCCATAGTTAACCATCCCAGCAAGAACATAGTTAATCGATTCGGTTAAGCTTATAACCGCACTAAACAGTGCAAATATGGCCGCCCCCATGAAGATTACTTGTGGCAAATTGCTAACTGAAAGGTACACAAACAATCGGTTAAACAGCTGAGTAAAGAGTTTTGTCAATTTGTGTAATGAACTGCGTACAGGGAATCCAATTTTGATCATTACTCATTTTCCATTGCTCTTAGCGCCTCACCCAGTAGCTCTTCTGTACTTAGATTTTTGTTATTAGCTAGGCTCTTATCAACTGTTCTCAGTGCCTTATATTCTGTACTTGTACTTTCGCCATCGATGTCTTCTTGTCGACGTCCATATGCAATGTAAATGTTATGAAAGACTCGATTGCGCTCCTCTCCAGTACAATCTAAATTTGCCAATTGCTTTTCAGCACCTTCAAACATGATGTCTAAGCTATCATCTGTTTTGGCTTTACAGAAATGCCGATAGGCTGTATCAA
>NZ_JADDYG010000302.1:0-9533 GCF_015163535.1 Vibrio sp. OPT46
GTAAAAATGCCACGCGTGCCGAATCACTCTTGAACAATTTGTTATGCTCGTACTCAAAGAAATTGGAGAATTAAGCAAGTGATAAACGCTGGAAGCCCTGCAATAAAGAAAACCAAACCTGTCTGGAAGTTCATTCTATGCTGCTCTCGTTGGTCTTCTTCGAAATCATGACCTTCTACCATTTTGTAAACTTTATCTGTTCTAGAATCATCCATATGCGCTGTTTTACTATATACGCCACCTTCCCACATAAGCTTTGCTAAAACCCAGTTCACGATAACAACGAAGAACAGAAAGTCGACTGGCTGAGTAGTAGCAAAGAAGGGGACAAACTGAGCTAAGAGAATAACAATCAATGCTGCAACAAGATTGATTAGCACCACTTTCTTCAGTAAATTGAGCAAAATTCCCTCCTAGAGCATAACGCCCTGTTAAGGTGTGAGCAACGCAATACAAGAGCTGCCGCAAACCACCTTAAACACCAAACGCAACGCATAGTAAAAATGCCACGCGTTGCGAATCACTCTTAAACAGATTGTTAACTAGCGCTTTTTTATGCTCATTTTTTGCCAGTTGCTTCTTCGACCTGTAGTAGAAATGATAAACCTTGTGCTTTGGTATAAGAAAAATCATCAATAGTATCAAGAATTGAGTTCGTATCTTCTCCCATTTTTTGAGCTATCGATAAAATATTTTCAGGAGTTGGCATAGCCCACGCTTTTGCTATGTATGGCACCCAATGTAAAAACTTTCCAAATACATTATTCATCAGTTTAGAGTTACTTCTTTCAATTGCTTGCTTTAACTCATAAAGTTGAGGTTCTATTTGACTTTCAACTATAAACTTTGCCTCTCCTTTGAGATCGTCAATTTTCGCGTCTGACTCAAGAGCTCCTCTTAAATCACCAGTAAGTTTTTGCAATGACATACGGAAAGGCAACAAGTTATCTTTCAGTTTACTTCTTATCTCTAAAATTTCATCAGGGGTCGCTTGGCGGCAGTCTGGTATCATGATTTTTACACATTCTTCAGCCAAGACACTTGTTAACAACTTAACATTTTTATGATTTTCAGATAAAAACGGAACTGATATATCAGCTTTGTCGCTAACTAGTATGAAGTCCTTATCCTGAGCTAAGTTTAATGCCGTAGGGACTGTTCTCCATAGGGTTTCACTTTTAACTTCTGGATATTCTTGCTGAAATTTTTCATATTCCAGCAATGTTGGATTATTGCCTGATAAAAGACTTACAAGATCCTGTATAGGAAGTCCACCATTCCACAGTTGCTCGGTCATACTTGACCATAAGTTAGCTATCATATTGGGGTGAAAATAAATAGACTCACCAATTAGACTTTTATATTTATGTATAAATTGATAAAACTGAATTACTTGCCTCGCATCAGCATTAACATCGCCTGCAGCATTTGAAGTTACTTCATCCCCGTGAATGTAAAACTCCCTTTGACTACCATCCTGTGTCATAGAAGTAACAGTCGTATAATCTGGTATATTTTTAAAATATTCGGTGGGATTTTTCGAGTCATCAGCAAAGGTTACAAGATGTAATTCATCATAGATAAATAAGTATGTCATCAACGACTTTTGGCTGAAAATATAGCTATCTGGATAGTATATAGCTGAGTACTTTTTTGTCATAAAACTTCCCAAAATTAAGCTTGCCGTCCAAAATTTATCAAAACATTATACGGTAGTCATTGTGCTAGTTAACGCCCTGTTAAGGGGTGAGCAACGCAATACAAAAGCCGCCGCATACCACCTTAAACACTAAAACCAACGCATAGTAAAAATGCCACGCGTTGCGAATCCCTCTTGAACAGTTTGTTAGAGCGCAACTCACAGGTTGAACAGAACTTTCAAAAGAGAATTAACCAAGGAAGAAATTCCTAGAAATAGCACTACTGGCAAGCCTATCGCTATTATCAGTTTAAACTCGACAAATTGACCTACAACGGCATCACCATACCTACCACCCAGAAACTTTCTCGATTCGTTACCTACTGTCGATTTGACTTCATCTGTAACTGTCTTGCGATCTTCACCAATGAATTCTTTAAACAGCATAAAGCCGAAAGGAGCGATAATAATGCCGGCGATAAGATATGAAATGTATTCAACTATATCGGTCATGTTCATACTTTTTTCTCCTGCGCTCTAACGCCCTGCTAAGGGGTGAGCAACGCAATACCGATGTTGCAGCACACCACCTTAATCACTTAAACCAACGCATAGCAAAAATGCCACGCGTTGCGAATCCCTCTTAAGCAGTTTGTTATGTGTCAAATTTTAAACTCGAACTTAGCTTTTTTAGGGCCAGTTTCCCCTTTTTCGGAAGGCGCATACTTCCGTTTTGATAATATTCGCACAGCTTCAGCATCGAATACTCCTTTAGGTACAGAATCAGTAACCATTATGTCAATCACATCACCCTGACTATTAATATTAAACGTGAGTACAACAGTACCGACTAATTTGTTTTTCCTTGAACCTTTATGATTACTAGGCGATACACTGTCCCGAGCTTTGTGTTCTCGATAATTTGGGGAACTAGCACTTTCAATTAAACCAGCGCAGCCAGACAATAATGCCGCTATAAATAATATTAAAATCTTCATACTTAATCTTTGACAACATAACGCTCTGTTAAGGGGTGAGCAACGCGATACAAAAGCCGCCGCATACCACCTTAAACATTAAACTCAACGCATAGTAAAAATGCCACGCGTTGCGAATCCCTCTTGAACAGTTTGTTAACTGAGCGCCTTTCAGTTTTCGCCGATCTTACAGCCACTTTACCCAAAGCTGGTTTTCCTAACTAATGATTAGTAAAGCTAACTCAAATATGTATTTAACCAAAAGATTACCGTTTATCTTTAGTTTGAAATGCGTCTCACAACACCATACTTCGGCGATGTAAGTTCGCCGAACTAATCGCGAATGCCTTATATTATTAGAAGGCTTTGTGCCGCCTTTCACATCAGTAAACTTAAGTACCAAATTGAAATTAGTCGCATTAGCTCAATTAAGGAAACCGACCGAACACGCTAAACCTCTGAACCTAGAAACCGTATCAATGTGCTTTCGTATTTTCTGCGCCAGTTAACGCCGCGTTAAGGGGTGCCGGCACGCAATACAAAAGCTTCTGCAAAGCACCTTAAACACTAAACTCAACGCATGTTAAAAATGCCACGCGTGCCAAATCCCTCTTAAACGCTTTGTTAAGTGCAATTTTTACCCACTTCGGCTAAACAAGTGATATCGATCGTAGGGCTCAACATAAGACAGACATGACAATGCTTTTCCACCGCTTCTTTAGCTGCTCGCAAAATGTCAGATTCCTTAAAACCACTGCCATTTACTGTAAAGTGTAAGTTTGCCGATTTATATAAACGAGGTTCTGATTCCGTTAGGGCAAAAGTAACCGTATTTTCTAGACCTTGAACTTCAAAACCTTGATCTTGTAGTAACAAGACGACATCCGTAGCACTACATGAACCTAAAGCCGACAATAGAACTTCCGTTGGACAAGGGGCTTTCTCTCTTGTAGCGTCAACATTAAACGTAAAACCGCCTTCAGTTGACACTTTAAAGCGACAATCACCATCCCATTTTATATTAATGCTCATACTTCCCTACTTTTTTGATGTGACTCTCGCTGATTGCACTTAACGCCTTGCTAAGGTGTGAGTAACGCAATACAAAAGCTACCGCACAGCGCCTTAATCACATAAGCCACCGCAAAGTAAAAATGCCACGCGTTACGAATCACTCTTAAGCAATTTGTTAGTACATGCGCTACTTCTATTTATGCGCTCCAAGATATTGAAAACTAGCATGATATGAAAGGCTTTGAACACTGAAGTGAGACGCGCAGCTACAAAACTTTACCGCCATTAAGAGACGAAATTGAGCTAGAAGAAAAACGCACTGAACTCCCCTACTTTTACTTGCTTCAAATTAGAAAAGGATTCGATCCTCGCACTTTGATGGCAACACCCAACGAACGACAAGATTAACCAGGAAGTACAACGAAAACGAAGAAGCGCCAAAGAAATAGGCTAAGAGTTAGAGACCGTAAACGGTGAAATCAAAGCAAACACTCCGCATATAGTGCCACCGGAAAGAACGTGAAAGACACAAACTGAAAGGTGTAAAGACAAGCACCAAAACAGATAAACACCAAAACTTATGACCTTTGATGTCAAACCCGTACTAACGCCCAATTAAGGTGTGAGGCACGCAATACGGTGCTTCCGCATACCACCTTAACCATTAAAACCAACGCATAGTAAAAATGCCACGCGTGCCGAATCACTCTTAAATTGTTTGTTAGGTGCGTAGCTTAATCTTGCACTAATCTGACCCATTTTGCCCGCCATGCCTGTGCTTCCATTGGGTCTGGACAGAACTCTTTTTGCTTACTTATCAAGCCATTTTCAACGGTATGAAAAGTTATAGCTCGTGCTTTTTGGACGCTATCTGTAATTGATACATCAGTGACAACTGTTTCACCATCGCAAACTACAGAGTGAATTGTAAACTCCCAAATACCATTCGCTGGGTAATAAAAATTGATAGCCGTAAAGTTGTCTCGGCCAATAATGAGTTCACCAGACTGCGGCCAGAAACCCTCAAAACCAGGGCTAAGCCACTCGCTTGCTTTAGCAAAGTCGTTTGTTTTCATCGCATCCCGAAAAGCTAGGACGACTTCCTTTGAGTTCATGATTTTCTCCAAGCACCTAACGCTTTCTATACGGCGATTTGCCGTTTTTCTGGCAGGCTACCGCCTTCTTTCTTATCAAAAGCGCTATCAATCGTAGCACTTATATGCATGAAACAAATAGAAAAACAGTATGAATATGTGTGGTGGCGCGCGCAATTAGGCGGCGCACAGCACGCTAATTTCAAAAATGGTGATACATTAACGGAGCTGTATAAATAAACAGGTTAATTTATCATGAAAAGTCAGTTTTTACTTAGTGTAAAAGAGCACATGCTTACTCGTCATTATGCGAATAAAACTATCGAAAGTTATCTATTTTGGATAAAACGTTTTATCACTTTTCACCAGCTCGCCCACCCATCAACACTAGCAGAAGATGATGTCATTCAATTTCTGAGTTACTTAGCGGTAGAAGAAAAAGTTGCGGTAAAAACGCAAGCTTTGGCGCTGAACTCAATATCATTTTTATATCGTGATTATTTTAAAACCCCACTATCACTTGATATGAGATTTCAGAAATCCTTGACCGAAAAGAAACTTCCCGTTGTGTTAACCAGGGAGGAGATCCGAAGATTCGTTCAGCATATCGACCCGAGGTATAGACTCCATATTCAGCTACTTTACGGCTCCGGGCTTCGAGTTATGGAATGTTTACGCTTAAGAGTTCAAGACATCGATTATGATTATGGTGCAGTTCGCGTTTGGCAAGGAAAAGGAGGTAAAAATCGTACAGTCACATTAGCCAAAGAACTACATGAACCACTCAAAGCTCAAGTTAATTTAGCAAGAAACTACTACTTTAAAGATAGGCACATGCCTGGTTATGCGGGCGTATATATCTCTGAAGGTTTACGACGTAAATACCCAAAAGCGGAGCTAGATTTTAACTGGCACTTTTTGTTTCCATCAACAAAGTTAAGCGCAGATCGAGACACTGGTGAACTCCGGAGGCATCATATCAATGAAAGCGCAATACAAAGAGCGGTAAAGCGCGCGGCAAGCGACGCAAGCATTGAGAAAACTGTAACTTGCCACACACTAAGACACAGTTTTGCCACGCATTTATTGGAATCTGGCGCAGACATTAGAACTGTTCAGGAACAATTAGGGCATACTGATGTAAAAACCACGCAAATCTATACTCACGTTATCGAGCGCGGGGCTGGTGGTGTGTTGAGTCCATTATCCAGCCTTTAGAAAAACAAAGCCACCTCGAAAGGTGGCTTTGTTTTATAACTCTTTATTGACGAACACCGAGTTTCACATTGCCTTTTGAATCAAACCAAAGTGCTTGCGAACGGCGACGTCCTATTAGTATCGGACCATCGTCATAAAAGAGAAAGTTCTTCCAGTGCTTTTTAAAAATAGACCATTTCGTTTCGATGACATTGTACTTCTCGTAGCAAAAGTAAACGGTTACATCGTCTTGCCAATCGATATGTGCCTCAGCTTCCGCTGGCATGTCAGGATCATCCGACTCCCACGCAGCCATCCAATCCACAGTTTCAGACCAATTCGCCTCATTCATTGGCCAGTCTTGGGAACTAAGTCTATCCATATCAGGGCTTTGAGCACTGATATTTTCTTTCCAAAATTGTGCTGAGCGGGCTTGGCTCATCGGCTTAATAAAAGCCAAATCTTCTTCTGGCACAGGCATCGACTGATGCGTAAAAATCCATTTTCTTTGGTATTCGTCCAAAGGCAAATAAGACATTCAGTCTCCTTTATTACGATTTCAGCCAACCTTTCTCTGTGGCTTCTTCAATCAACTCTTTCGCTTTGTCCCATAAGGTAACAGAGCCAAATTCAATTCGTTTATTAATGGTAAGTGCTTGTTCGCGTGAGACACCATGTTCCTTCCAACTCTGACCATTATTATGGTAGTTCAAGAGCATTGGAATTAACCGATCGAGTGCTTTTGCATACTTAGCATCATCGGTCTGCGCGGCTTCAAATTCATGCCAAAGCGCCAATAGCTCTTGCTCCTGATCGCTGGGTAACATACCAAACAAGCGCTCTGCGGCTCTGATTTCTTTTTCTGCTTGCTCTTGAGACGCAGCAGTATCATAAACAAAGGTATCGCCCGCGTCGATCTCTACTACGTCATGTATCAATAACATTTTCATCACTCGGCAAATATCAACAGGTGCATTCGCATGCTCTTCCATCAATATTGCCATCAGTGCGACATGCCAACTATGCTCACCACTATTTTCGAGGCGCCCTTCAGCACTTTTAACTCGAGTTCGGCGCAAAATGCTTTTGAGTTTATCGAGCTCGATTACAAGTGCTAACTGCTTTTCCAATCGTTCCATACTATCGTCCTTCTGGCTGCCAATTCGGATTAATAAGCGACGTTAGGACGTGGTCTTGCCACTCACCATTAATCAAAAGGTAATCTTTTGCATACCCTTCTCGGTTGAACCCTACATGCTCTAGCACAGCTTCACTACGTTTATTGTGAGGCATGTAGCCAGCTTGAATACGATGCAGTTTCTGAACGTTAAACATGTAGTCGCAAGCCATGGTTAATCCACGACGCATATAACCATGCCCTTGCGCTTTTTCAGCGAGAGAATATCCGACGTTACAAGAATAAAAAGGAAAACGACTCAAACTACTAAAGGATATCGTACCTAGCATTTCACCCGAAGAGGCTCTGACTAAAAGGCAATAATACCCCAATCCCATTCGATGCAGCTCATTGAGCTTGATAAGCTTTTGCAACCAACCGTTCACTGAGAAAAAAGCCTCTTCACGTTTCGGTTCAAACGGTTTCAGGTATTCTCGGTTGGCTTGAAAATATTCGGCAATCATATCTGCGTCACCGATTTCAGCGGTACGAAGAAGCAAGTCACCGTCCAACTTATGAACGGCGATAGATGAGCTGTTATCTTCCATTACAAATGATTAATTCCGTCTTTTCGTTCAATTCGATTAATTCTTACGTATACCGTAATCACGCAGTTTATTAGCGATTGAGGTATGCGATACATTCAAGCGCTTAGCAAGCTTGCGGCTTGATGGGAATGACTGATACAAACGTTCCAGAACTTGAGATTCATAATCACGCATGATCTCATCCAAAGAACCGTCGATGTTAAGCGTTGCACTACCAGCGCCGACTGACTGAGGCTGAGGTAAATTGAAGTGATCCGCGTTTAGTATATCACCATCCATTTCCGTGAGCGCTCGAAGAACCATGTTATCCAGCTGGCGCATGTTTCCTGGCCACTGATAATTTGCAAGGGCATCAACTAGACCATCATCAAACTCTGGCTTATCAATCCCAAGCTGTTGAGCATGTTTCGCCACAAACAACTCAAGCAATGGTACAACGTCGTTTGAGCGCTTACGTAACGGAGGAATGCTGAGCGTAAGTACGTTGAGACGATAATACAAATCTTCACGGAACATTCCTGCTTCAGAAAGCTCGGCAAGGTTATGTTTTGTTGAAGCGATGATACGAACATCGACATGCATCTCATCTTCTGCACCGACACGACGGAAATTACCATCCTGTAGAAAACGTAACAGCTTGATTTGAAGGTGCGAACTCATTTCACCGATTTCATCAAGAAATACCGTGCCGCCATTTGCTTGCTCAAAGATGCCTTTGTGGCCTTGTTCATGATTGAATGAACCCGGCGCATGACCAAAAAGTTCGGTTTCTGCTACATCGTCAGGCATAGAAGCACAACTCAAAACTAGGAATGGTTTGCTCGCACGGCTAGAACGGCTGTGGCAAGCTTTAGCAAGCATTTCTTTACCAGTCCCCGTTTCGCCCTCAATCAACAATGGTTGGTCAAGCACAGACAGCTTCTTAGCTTGGTTCATTAGTGCTTTATGACGGTTCGATATACCAACAAAGTGCTCAAAACCCAGAGGATTATGCAGCGGTAGTGCTTCTTCAATTCTGGCAACTTGCTGACTAGAGCGAATCGTCATTAGAGTACTCGCTAGAGTCGAGTTTTGCGCTTCGTCTCGGATATAAACGGGCATCAACTCTAGAACATAGTCCAAGCCATCAATCACAAGGTTTTCCCGCGTTCGACCATTAACACCTTCAGACCAACGAGAGAAACGAACACTTGGTAACAAAGCACCGATTTGAGTACCAATCACTTCTTGCTTGTGAAGGCCAAGCAATGAAAGTGCAGACATGTTTGCCATGTCTACGGCACCTTTAAGATCAATGGCAAAAACCGGATCGGGCAAGTTATCAACTAACGAGAGCAGCTCCGTATTGTGGCGCTCCATCGGCATAAACTGGATTTTACGTACGTCTTTCACCCCCGGAATACGGCGGATTTCAGCCATCAGCTCACTAAACGTATCAAAATCAATATCCGGGCAATTCAAATAGATAATACCGCTAATATCGATTTCGATACCACGCAAGTCGATGCTTTTAGACGCTAAAATATCGAGCAGTTCTCGGGTCAAGCCGAGTCGATCTTCACATAAGACTTCAAGACGCACTTAAAATATCCCAATTCACAACTGTCAGGAAAAGTTGACAGTAGTTTCTATCATGCTTGGAATGGCGTCAAGCAATCCTATCCATCAAAGTTGATATTCGTTACGGTTTCATCGTAATTGATGCAACTTTCGCCGCCACTGCCTTGCGTATGGTGCCCAACTTAACCTGACGGTCAGGATACCAGGGTAGTGGACGCAATAAGGTCATCGCTTTCAAGCCCAAACGTGCCGTTAGAATACCAACACCTAGTCCCTGCCCTGCACGAGCAGAAACTTTGCCAGCAAGATCCATCGACATCAAATCCA
>NZ_JADDYG010000302.1:9586-11218 GCF_015163535.1 Vibrio sp. OPT46
TACTGGCATCAATAGCGAGCTCACTGGCTCCAGCCGCCGCCATATTGACAAATACCGCTCTTAGTAACTTGATGCGAGAGGCATAACCTAGCTCTACCCCATATACTTTGGAGAGGTTGTCGATCATTTTGAAATTTCGCCACGCCACCAGCAACATATCAGCGGCAGCCAGAGGGCTCACGGCGACTAGGGCCGCACACTCGGTTGCGTGCTGTGATACGATTTTCGTTGCCAACTTGTCTTGTTGGATCACCACCATCGAGTCATACATATCAAGAATTTCAGCGTCACTATGAGCAGGGTTAATACTGTTCTGCCAACGATCAAAGCCCGGATTCTCTGCCATCACACCACTTTGTTCTGCTACGGTTTCGCAAAAGGCTTTCCCTTTCCCAACGCTCTCACTATTAACAAGTGCTTCTGCTTCTTCTTGAACACTAAAATGATTTCGTAGTTTTCGCAGTTTCCAAAGCTCTTTACCCATAGCTCCTAAACCAAGCGAAGCGATCGCAGCAATAAACCCCGTCCAGCTTAAGGCCAGCCAATCAGAAGCCTGAATTGCGGTTATAACCGAGTCCACCGCTTGCCAGCCAACCAAACCAGCAAAAGTTGCAAATGCGCCAGTCGCGAGCCATTTTCTGCCCGATTTTGGACGAATGACATGCTCGAGTTGCAATTCCTGTTCGGTCTCTTGGTGCGCTTCTTTAACTTCAACAGGTACAAATGTTTCTTTTTCGCCGAATGTTTGCTGCGCCGTCAACTCCGGTTGATTCGATTGCTGATCTTTTTCCATTACTTTTTCAGAGAAAACTTGTTTTTGCTTCAACTCACTCATTTCAATTTATCTCCAATCAGGTAATCCAGTGCTTTGTCTAAGCGTATGTGCTTCACTGGCTCATCATTCGGTGAGGAAATCGGACGAAACGACGTAAAATCAAACCCGTTGTTTTGCCAATAAGCTGCATTTGGTAGCTTTTTCGGCACCTCTCCGGGAAACATAGTCATCGGCTCACCACCCAATGTTGTTCCTTGTAACGCCGGGATGGTCTTATCTCCAGAGGAAATAAACCCCGTCGTGGTTGCTTGGATGGAAGCGATACTCATGCAGCTCATCTCAATATTCTCGTAGGCTGCCGTTTGCCATGCTGGATGCACCATTTGTTGGAGCAGAGACACCAAATTTGGGTGCTGATCGGGCGTGATATGATCCGCTTTTGTAGCAGCAAACAACACTTTGTCGATTTTTGGTGAGAACAAACGACGCAAAAAGCTACTACGACCATAGCGGAAGCTATGCATGATCTGTTCTAGCGCTTGGCGCATGTCGTAAAACGCTTCATCACCGGCATTGAGAGGCTGCAAACAATCCACCAGTACAATCTGGCGATCGAAGGTCGCAAAATGATGCTTATAAAACGCTTTCACTACTTTCTGTTGGTATTCCTGAAAACGGGCTTCTAGCATCGCTAAGTTACTGCCCTTGGGCGCTTTGCTTTCCGAATCAGCACGACACGGAAAAAACTGTAGCACCGGCGCGCCTGCTAGCTCACCAGGTAATACAAAGCGGCCAGGCTGAACCCAATGAAGGCCAGAGTCTTTACAAGAATGAAGGTACTCTGTGTATGTGTGTGC
>NZ_JADDYG010000302.1:11228-12404 GCF_015163535.1 Vibrio sp. OPT46
ATCGCTAAGTTACTGCCCTTGGACGCTTTGCTTTCCGAATCAACACGACACGGAAAAAACTGTAGCACCGGCGCGCCTGCTAGCTCACCAGGTAATACAAAGCGGCCAGGCTGAACCCAATGAAGGCCAGCGTCTTTACAGGCATGAAGGTACTCGGTGTATGTGTGTGCAACTTTCTCAAGTAGTTTCTCATTCACTTCTGCATAGAGGTCCACTTTCTCTAGTTCAGAAAGCCAAGCTTTGGCTAAATCGCCACGCTGGCCTTTAAGTGCATCAAACTGAGTTTGCGACCACGTTGCAAAGTCCATGTCCAATAAAGGCAGGTCGAGCAACCACTCTCCTGGATAGTCGATAATATCAACATTTAAAATTGCGGTTTTACTCAACAGCTTTTTCGTAGTTTTATTTGGTTTGTACTTGAGCGCTAAGCGAATCTCACTCACATCACGTGTCGGAACTGGCCACTGAGGTGGAGTGGCATGAATTTGGCTCATCGCCTCATCGTAAGCAAAGCGTGGCACCATCATATTCGATTGAGGCTCACGCTTCGCCCCAATAAGGCGCTTATCTCTAGCCGCAGTCAAAAGAGGCAAATTGTCATGGGTTGCAGTATGAAGAAGCTGATTCACTAATGACGTGATGAATGCCGTCTTACCGGCACGAGAAAGTCCGGTGACAGCAATTCGAACATTAGAGTCCATACCTCTGTTGATAAAGTCATTAACTTCTTTCTTTATTCTCTTCATTACGCTTCTTTATCTTACTCCACTTTAAAACAACGTTGTCAGCGACTTCGAATTTCGATCTATGAATACTGTTCTATCCCGAATTCTATGAGTTTAACTTTATATACCTTAATAAAAGATGAACAAAACATCCGGCTTGATGCTGTATTAAAAAAAGAAAAGCCCCTGAGTGGTTCAGAGGCTTACTTAATCTACAGCATTAGTAACTCTATATGCGCTGATTACTATGTTAAACAGGAACCCGCTTTCTTTAAGCCTAGTCGTCTTCGATCAACTTATAGATAACAAATAGAGCGATTTCTAAAATCAGCCACAACACACATGTGATGGTCACGTACTTTTCATCAAAGATGCTGATACCGTGAAGAATCAAGTCATAGCCAACAAAGCCACCTATCACTACAGCAAGAATAATTTGTAGAATCTGAAT
>NZ_JADDYG010000302.1:12414-15821 GCF_015163535.1 Vibrio sp. OPT46
CAAAATCAACCACAACACACATGTGATGGTTACGTACTTTTCATCAAAGATGCTGATACCGTGAAGAATCAAGTCATAGCCAACAAAGCCACCTATCACTACAGCAAGAATAATTTGTAGAATCTGAATAAAACGAGGCATGCCGTCTCCTAATTATTGTTCGCATAACGTTTGATTGCTATGCCTAAAGGTTTATATCCTTAATTATATAGACAAAAAGTGCAGGTTTCGCTGCACTTTTGTCAATTGTTTGCTAGGTAAATCAGCACCTTGTCACATTCTCTCTACTGAGACGCAGCAAGATTGCCCTTTGCCTTATGCTTCCATCTCTTGAATTTTCACTTTCCAAGTGTCTGGACCAATTTGGTGCGCGTTAACACCATTTGAGTCGACGGCCACTGTTACTGGCATATCTTCAACTTCAAATTCGTAAATCGCTTCCATACCTAAATCTTCAAATGCGACAACGCGAGCTTTCTTGATCGCTTTCGCCACCAAGTACGCAGCGCCACCGACAGCCATTAGGTAAACCGCTTTGTGATTCTTGATAGATTCAACCGTTGCAGGGCCACGCTCAGCTTTACCGATCATGCCCATGATGCCGGTCTTTTCTAGCATCATGTCGGTGAATTTATCCATACGCGTAGATGTTGTTGGGCCAGCAGGACCAACGACTTCATCACCAACTGCATCGACAGGGCCTACGTAGTAAATGAACTTACCGTTTAGATCTACGCCTTCAGGTAGACCTTCGCCGTTATCTAGCATGCCTTGAATACGTTTATGCGCAGCATCACGACCAGTCAGAATTTTACCTGATAGAAGAACCGTTTCGCCTGTCTTCCACTCTTGTACTTCTTCTTTAGTAATTGTGTCTAAGTTTACGCGACGCGTATTTTCGCCCGCTTCCCAAGTGATATCTGGCCAATCTTCTAGTTTAGGTGGTGTTAGCTCTGCTGGGCCGCTACCATCAAGCGTGAAGTGTACGTGACGAGTCGCCGCACAGTTCGGGATCAAACAAACAGGCTTAGAAGCCGCGTGCGTTGGCGCAGTTTTGATTTTAACGTCGACAACAGTCGTCAAACCGCCAAGACCTTGCGCACCGATACCAAGTTTGTTCACGCGATTGAAGATATCCAAACGAAGCTCTTCTTCTGCGTTTTGTGGGCCACGGTCAATAAGCTCTTGAATATCGATGTGTTCCATTAGAGATTCTTTTGCCAATACCGCTGCTTTTTCAGCCGTACCGCCGATACCAATGCCAAGCATGCCAGGAGGACACCAGCCCGCCCCCATTGTTGGTAGCGTTTTTTCTACCCACTCAGCAATATCGTCAGATGGGTTTAGCATCACCATCTTAGTTTTGTTTTCGCTACCGCCGCCCTTCGCAGCGATCTGAATTTCAACTTTATCGCCCGGAACCATGTTGATATGTACGACGGCAGGCGTGTTGTCTTTGGTATTAATACGTTTACCAGCAGGGTCCATAAGTACTGACGCACGCAACGGGTTATCAGGGTTCGTGTACGCTTGTCGAACACCTTCATCTACCATCTGCTGAACCGTCATGTCGGTCGAATCCCATTGCACGCCCATACCGATGTTGACGAAACACGTCACAATACCAGTATCCTGACAAATTGGACGGTGACCTTCTGCGGACATTCGGGAGTTAATTAAGATCTGAGCAATCGCGTCTTTAGCGGCTTGGCTCTCTTCGCGGTGATAGGCTTTTTCAAGAGCTTGAACAAAGTCTAGCGGGTGGTAGTAAGAAATATACTGTAGCGCATCAGCGACACTGCTGATCACATCCTGCTTGCGTATTACCGTCATTACATGCCTCGTTATAGTTATGCTTCCATTATTGGCTTAGCTTCAATCGTGTTTGTTGAGCTTATTGCTCTTTTGAGCTTCGTTTTTTATAAACAATTGTCGAACGGCTGATATCGACACACGAAATGCTGAAGTTGCCTACTTGTAAACCATCTCAAAACCCTATGAATAGAGGGAGTTTGGCTATACAGAGGAATATGATACTCTTGCTGCCCATGACATGCCATGCAGTGAACGATCTCTTTGTCACAATTTACACAAATGAACAACATGGACAATCAATTCATTGATTTTAAAGCGTTGGAATACGCACCAGAGTTTGCTCTTCACCTTTTTTCTCGCATTCAACACCAGCCTTGGGCGATGTTGCTGCGTTCTGCATCAGAAACGCATATCGATAGCCGCTTCGATGTGTTGGTCTCCAACCCAATTGCAACGTTAGAAACCACTGCCGACAACACACAAGTTGAAACGCCATCGAATGCCTATTCAACTCAAGATGACCCATTTGCGCTGCTTCATCAGTTGCAAGAACAGTGGCTTCCTCACGTAGAGTTAAATAAAGAATTGGATTTGCCTTTTGTCGGCGGTGCGCTCGGTTACTTCAGTTACGATTTAGGTCGCCGCGTAGAAACGATGCCAGAAGTGGCAGAAAAGGACCTCAACACGCCGGATATGGCGGTAGGTCTGTATGAATGGGCCGTTGTTGTTGACCACCACCTAAAAAAAGCATGCTTAGTCGGTCAGAACATCGAGCAAGCTTGGCAATGGTTAAACGAGCAAAAAGCAGAACAAACCGTTGACTTCGCTTTGTCTGGTGATTGGCAGTCAAACATGACGAAAGAGAGCTACGCCACTCGCTTTGACAAGGTGCAAGAATACTTGTTGAGCGGTGACTGTTATCAGATCAATTTGGCGCAGCGCTTTAACGCACCGTATCAAGGCAGCGAGTGGCAAGCGTATCTGAAATTGGAGTCCGCCAACCAAGCGCCATTCTCAGCGTTTATCCGTATGCCTGAGTCTTCGATTTTGAGTATCTCTCCAGAGCGCTTTTTAGAGCTCAAAGATCGCGTCATTGAAACGAAACCAATCAAAGGTACTCGACCACGCAGCGAAGATCCAAAGCAAGATAACGCTAATGCCCATGACTTGCTGACAGCGGAAAAAGATCAGGCAGAAAACCTGATGATTGTCGATTTGCTGCGTAATGATATTGGTCGAGTTGCATCACCGGGTAGCGTTCACGTTCCAAAGCTGTTCGATATTGAAAGCTTCCCTGCTGTGCATCATTTGGTGAGCACCATTCGTGCAAATTTGGATGAACAATACGCTCCTGCGGATTTGCTGCGAGCGTGTTTTCCAGGCGGTTCAATTACGGGAGCACCTAAAGTTCGCGCAATGCAGATCATTGAAGAACTTGAGCCGCATCGACGCAGCGCGTATTGCGGCAGTATTGGCTACATTTCACGCCATGGTCGTATGGACACCAGCATTACTATCCGAACTCTTGTAGCGAAAAAAAACAAACTTTACGCTTGGGCTGGCGGCGGCGTCGTGGCAGATAGCGATTGCGC
>NZ_JADDYG010000302.1:15874-17962 GCF_015163535.1 Vibrio sp. OPT46
CTCTGAGTATCAAGAAACGTTGGATAAGCTTTCAAAGATTTTGCCAGCGCTGCAATCGTAGATTTCAACCGCGGACAACGTCGCTTAATGCTAGTGACGAAAACAATCTAAAACGCCTCTAGAACGGATAATGCCGCTCGTTTAACAGCGAGTGGCATATTTCTGTATCTCATCACCCTGCACAGCGACGAAGGAGCGTGATACAGGTTCTTCTATTCAAGCACTTTGTGGTCAAATTTGTTTCATTACCCGCTCATCGTGCTGCTACTAGATTCTTAGTCTCGCCAAGGCTCGCTAGAATGACCCAAAAAACATCGTTAAATGATCGGCATTATCCAGTGTGGTGCGTTTTTCTGTGTATTTTATTTGCATGTACTTTAGCTTTTAGCCGTTGGCCAACAAAAATTCTTTTTTAAAAGGAAGCGTCTACTGCTCAAGCCACTTACACATAATCTGTTCAATATCGGTTGCGGTGTACGGCTTAGTGAGGATGTCGTCCATGCCTGAATCAATACACTTTTGACGCTCTTCGATGGTAGTGCCAGCGGTTAATGCAATAATAGGATGAGTAAAGCCACGCTCTCTCAGATACATCGTCGCCTCATAACCATCCATTTCAGGCATTCGGCAGTCCATGAATATCAGTTCGTAGTCTTTACTTTTCACCGCTTCTAATGCTTCTTTGCCGTTGGCTTTTAAATCAGGTGTAATGTCGAGTTTTTTCAGCATTTGAGTAACAATGACTTGATTCATTCTGATGTCATCAACCACTAATATTGAGCGTCCTGCTAAATCGCTTCGCTCTATGGTGACCAATTCCCCCTCTGCTGTGCCTTGTGCTTGCCCTTCCTCAAGAGGAATAGCAACTTTAAAAGTTGTCCCTTTGCGCTCTTCACTCTCAAAGCTAATTTGACCTTGCATCAAATCCACGAGATTTTTACAAATCGCGAGACCTAAACCTGAACCTTCAAAGCTGCGTTTCGCCGAGCGATCAACTTGGACAAATGGATCAAATAGTGACGGCTGTGCTTTTATTGGGATGCCAATACCAGTGTCTTCAACCTCAAAATAAGCCGTGCCGTTAAGCCATTCCACACGTAACACGACACCACCCAAGTGAGTAAACTTAATCGCGTTTCCCACCAAGTTAACCAAAATTTGTGTAATGCGCTCTAAGTCACCGACTAAAAATTCCGGGATCCCCAGCTTTTTGTCGATAGAGAAATGGATACGTTTTTCCGCAGCCTTAGCGGCAAATACACCCATGATGGCTTTTTCAAGCTCCTCCCAGGCAAAAACTTTATGTATGATTTCCATCATACCGGCATTCATCTTACTGAAATCAAGAAGATCATTAATGATAACTCTCAATAAGTCCCCTGATTGAGTCAAATTGCTCAAGTATTGACGCTGCTCTTCTTCTAATTGGGTTCGACTCAATAACTCCGCACTACCCAATACGCCATTGAGAGGAGTTCGCAGCTCATGGTTAATCATGGCGACAAACTCCTTCGTCGCTTTTTCTGATTCCTCAGCCCGCTTTCTCAGCTCGACCTCTCGCTCTAAACTTAAGTGTCGACCAATAACACCATGAACTAAGTCAGACACGAGCTCCATCTGTTTGGAAATAAAAGACTGATCGATTTGATCTTGCAACACAGAGAAAATCAACTCCCCAACCGTTTCCCCATCAATGATAACTGGCAAATGCAAATTCTCTCCCTGCCAATTAGGAGTGGTGAAAATCTCGTTGTTATGACGAAGCTGTAAGTGACCAAAGTGATGACGACGTAATGAGCTCAGCTTTGTAGCGTCAAGAAACAAGTAAGCCGCAGAAATGATCGAGTTAGAAGTGAGCTGCTCAATAAAGCTCGCTATCATTGCTTCATCGAACGTGCTCGATAAAAAAGTACGACCGAACTTAATCAACGTCGCATCAATTTGCTCTTCAAACTCAAACTTACGAAGATCCTTTTTAGATTTCAGCTCTAGCTTTTTCAATGCAACACTGAGTTGCTGGTTGGATTCATATAACTCTAAGCTTTTCTGTTCCAACAGCTGCTCAGCTGCTTTTCTTGATGCAACTTC
>NZ_JADDYG010000302.1:17972-18615 GCF_015163535.1 Vibrio sp. OPT46
GGCATCAATTTGCTCTTCAAACTCAAACTTACGCAGATCCTTTTTAGATTTCAGCTCCAGCTTTTTCAATGCAACACTGAGTTGCTGGTTGGATTCATATAACTCTAAGCTTTTCTGTTCCAACAGCTGCTCAGCTGCTTTTCTTGATGCAACTTCTCGTTTGAGTTTCCTTTCTAATGAGGAACTTCCCGTCATATCGTTCTTATTGAGCCTCTAACCAAAAACGTACTTTGCTGCCATCTTCTGACTGGTTTTGATGTTTGATATGAACTACCTCACCAAAATGTGCAGCACAACCTTTTATCAATCCTAAGCATACGTGAGACATACATCTTGCGCTGTGGTAGTCAAATACCAATTGGGATTGGTTTTCACTAATGAAATCAAATTGCGGAGGGTTAGCATCAGGATAGAGCTTCTTAACTTCGACATGAATAAAGTCTTCAACATGGCGAACAAATTGAAACGTCGTTTCACACTGTTGCAAACTGGCGTGACTAGGAATAGAGCGAAGTAAATTCAAAAAGACGCACTCTCCAAACACCTCTTGCAGTTGCTCGGGGGGAACACCAGATACTTTACTGAGATTCACGATCAACTTAACCAAGTCTTTGTGATCGTAACTACCAACAGCGGTGTAAAC
>NZ_JADDYG010000302.1:18625-23667 GCF_015163535.1 Vibrio sp. OPT46
GGAGCGAAGTAAATTCAAAAAGACGCACTCTCCAAACACTTCTTGCAGTTGCTCGGGGGGAACACCAGATACTTTACTGAGATTCACGATCAACTTAACCAAGTCTTTGTGATCGTAACTACCAACAGCGGTGTAAACACCTTCATCGTTAGAAAGATCGAGAACTTGGTCTAACACATCAAGACCGAATTTCTCTTCTACTAACTCCATGAACTCGGTGAAAATAATCCCTTTCATTGGCCAATACTTGTCCTATAGTGGCGTCCTAAAATAAAGAATGGTGTATAACCTTATAAGTTTCAAATTAATATGTTCAAGCAGAGTGAGACACACAACACAAAGAGGGAAAGTGCTGGCGAGTGCTTTAATGCGAATGTTTTATTTGGTAACCAGTAACGATAACGCCATACGCTTTGCCGTCTTTGAGTATAATAAATAATGGTTAGGCACGATAAATAAGGACTCAGTTTGGTTATCGACAAAACTCATTTACTACAGAACTTTCAATTTCGGCTTCCAACGGGCTACCACAAAGAGTCCCTTGCACGACTGAAATGGATGAAAGAAAAGTCCCTGAGAGATGCGGCAGTCTTAATCGGTTTTGTGGAACGCGATGACGGGTTACAAGTCATTCTGACTAAGCGTGCAGCCCACTTACGCCATCATCCGGGACAAATCAGCTTTCCCGGTGGCAAATATGAGCAGGAAGATATTCAGCTCGTGAATACAGCTTTAAGGGAAACCAAAGAAGAAGTTGGGATAGAAGATGAGCATATTCATGTGTTTGGTCAACTGCCTACACTACCAACGATTAGTCAATTTAATGTGACACCTTTTTTGGCTTTTGTTTCTCCGGAATATAAAACGCATATTGACCCAAATGAAGTAGAGTCAGTTTTTGAGGTTCCTGCCAACCATATTCTGAACCCCAAAAAATTGTATAGCACCAAATTTGACCTAAAAAGAAGCAGTCATCGTGTATTTGCTATCCCATATAGACAGCATTTCATCTGGGGCATGACGGCACAAATTATCGAATCAATGCAAAAACATATTATTTCACATTAAACAGTTGTTGATATCGGTGCTTTTATAGGCGCGATCATTATGCGCATCAATATTAATAAAACGTTGCTTCATAAACATTCATTCACATTAGATTAATTTTCCATTTTCACCGCAAACGCTTGCGGTGAAATAAATTTATACAAACAGCCCTATTGATAAGTTTTTCTAATTTTACTCATTAGCAGAAATCACGAGTAGCACATCATTTTCGTGATAAAAAGCAGGTTTTTGACATATCATTCAATAAGCGTAAGCAATAAATGATTTAGATCTAATTTTCCTAGTGTAAAATCTTGCAAAATTACTCCCGACTTATTTCCTGTTCCCAAAATGAGTAACTAAAAAATGAATACAACTACTTCTGCGGTTTCTACCGCACAATCGTCTAGTAAGTTTTCTTACAAAGACTTTACCTGGTGTCTGTCCCTTTTTGGTACGGCAGTAGGTGCAGGTGTACTGTTCCTTCCTATTAAAGCAGGTGCAGGTGGCTTTTGGCCATTAGTAATCCTAGCCCTAATCGCAGCACCAATGACTTGGTTCGCACACAAATCTTTAGCTCGTTTCGTTCTTTCTGCGAAAAACCCTGAAGCGGACATCACCGACACAGTAGAAGAGCACTTTGGTAAGACTGGCGCAAACCTTATTACGTTCGCTTACTTCTTCGCTATCTACCCAATCGTACTTATCTACGGTGTTGGTATCACAAACACAGTTGACTCTTTCCTAGTTAACCAAATGGGCATGGAATCTATTCCTCGCTGGCTACTTTCTGGTGCACTTATTGCTGCAATGACAGCAGGCGTAGTATTCGGTAAAGAGCTTATGCTGAAAGCAACTTCAGCAATGGTTTACCCTCTCGTGTTCATCCTACTAGCACTGTCTGTATACCTGATTCCTGGTTGGAACACTTCAATGATGGAAGTGTCGCCTGACTGGGGTGCAATGCCAGCTATCGTTTGGCTAGCAATCCCTGTTATTGTGTTCTCTTTCAATCACAGCCCAATCATTTCTCAGTTCTCTAAAGAGCAACGTCGTGTATACGGTGATGACGCAGTTAAGAAAACTGACGCTATCACCGGTGGCGCAGCAATGATGCTGATGGGCTTTGTTATGTTCTTCGTTTTCTCTGTTGTACTTTCTCTGTCTCCAGAGCAACTAGCAACGGCGCAAGAGCAAAACATCTCTGTTCTCTCTTACCTAGCAAACGTGCATGAATCTCCACTGATCTCTTACATGGGTCCATTGGTTGCTTTCGCAGCGATCACCTCTAGCTACTTTGGCCACTTCTTGGGTGCGCACGAAGGTCTAGTTGGTCTAGTGAAATCTCGTTCAAAATCACCAGTAAGTAAGATCGAGAAGATGTCTCTAATCTTCATTGTAATCACAACTTGGATCGTTGCTATCGTTAACCCAAGCATCCTAGGTATGATTGAAACAATGGGTGCACCGATGATTGCGGCAATCCTATTCTTGATGCCAATCTTCGCAATGCAAAAAGTTCCTGCGATGGCTAAGTACAAAACTTCAGCACCTGTGCAAATTTTCACAGCAATCTGTGGTCTTGCTGCAATTAGTTCTGTAATCTACGGCGCTCTTTAATCATCTCTGCCCAGTGCAGTATGATTAATCCAAAAATATAACGATAAAATTAAGCCTCCCAACTCCCCTTGGGAGGCTTTCTTCTGAGGTAATCGATATGATTAGTGTTTTTGATATCTATAAAATCGGTGTTGGACCTTCAAGCTCACACACTGTAGGCCCAATGAAAGCGGGTAAAGAGTTTATTGATGATCTTCGTGCAATGGGAAAACTGCGCGACATCACTAAAATCACCGTTGACGTTTATGGATCACTATCACTGACAGGGAAAGGTCACCACACAGATATTGCTATCATCATGGGTCTTGCAGGCAACACTCCTGAGAAAGTTGATATCGATTCTATCCCGGGCTTTATCGCTCGTGTAGAAGAAACTGAACGCCTTCCCGTTGGCATGCACTGTCACACAGTATCGTTCCCACGTGAAGGTGGAATGAACTTCCACAAAACAAACCTAGAGCTACACGAAAACGGCATGCAGATCCACGCTTGGATTGATGACGAAAAAGCGTACTCAAAAACTTACTACTCTATCGGCGGTGGTTTCATCGTTGATGAAGAAAATTTCGGTAAAGAAGCTGAAAACCCAGTAAAAGTACCTTACCCGTTTACAACGGCAGAGGAACTGGTTAACCAATGCCACGAAAGTGGATTGTCCATCAGCGCACTAACCATGAAGAATGAGCATGCGCTTCATTCAGATGAAGAAACTCGTACTTATTTCGCGAACATCTGGCGCACAATGCGCGAGTGTATGGATCGCGGTATGAATGAAGAAGGTATTTTGCCTGGTCCACTGCGTGTGCCTCGCCGTGCAGCAGCACTTCGCCAGCAGCTACTTACTTCAGAAAAGACAACAAATGATCCAATGTCTGTTGTTGATTGGGTAAACATGTTCGCTTTCGCAGTAAACGAAGAGAACGCAGCAGGTGGCCGCGTTGTTACAGCACCAACTAACGGTGCGTGTGGCATCATTCCTGCGGTACTGGCTTACTACGATAAGTTCATCCAAACTGTGACTGAAAAAGATTACATCCGTTACTTTGCAGCTTCTGGCGCAATCGGAGGTCTTTACAAGCGTAACGCGTCTATCTCTGGTGCAGAGGTTGGCTGTCAGGGTGAAGTTGGCGTGGCATGTTCTATGGCAGCAGCAGGCCTTGCTGAGCTTATGGGTGGTAGCCCAGAGCAAGTATGTATGGCAGCAGAAATCGCGATGGAGCACAACTTAGGTCTAACGTGTGACCCAGTTGCAGGTCAGGTTCAGGTTCCATGTATTGAGCGTAACGGTATTGCGGCAGTAAAAGCAATCAACTCTACTCGCATGGCACTACGTCGCTCTTCAGCTCCAACTGTTTCTCTAGATAAGGTTATCGAAACCATGCTAGAAACAGGTAAAGACATGAACGCGAAATACCGCGAAACATCTCAAGGTGGTCTAGCAATCAAAGTGATTTGCTAACACGCCTTTCTGAATACCAATCAAAACCCGAGTCTGTGCTCGGGTTTTTTTATACCTAAAAAACCCAGGAAAATGCGTTATCAGGACAAGTAAAAAAAACCTAAAACGTTGAATATATCCAAATATTATGGATATCTCAGTAAAAAATCACATCTCTTCCCTAGCTTTATTGATAACGTAGCCAAAAATTAAACTTGGAGCACATCAACACATGATTAGGTTTGAAATTGGAAACCAAATCTGCGTTTGCTTGTCCGAAAACGAAATATCTCTAGAGCTCAATCAGTCACTCCACCACTCCATTCCTGTCAACCCAAATGAGTACGCCATTCTGTCAACTATCGCCACATACGGCAGTTTAAATACGCCGATTAGTCAGCGGTTAATAGAAAGCAAAATCACTCAACAATACAAAATGACACTGCCTGAAAATGGCTTTAAAAACGCGGTGGCCGCTCTAAGAAAGAAATTTCGCAAGCTCACGGAAGAACATTTAACCACTAACAAAAACATTATCGAAAACATTCACCGGACCGGATACTTCATCCCTTTTACTATGCAAAACAACCATCAGAATGGCATCGAACATCAACAGAAGATCAATCAATACACAACCAATAGTCTTCGCAAAGCACTTCGTATTTGCCTGCGTAATAAAAAGATCTATTCAGAAGCGATGTGGGTTGTGTTGATCACTGCGATCATTTTCTTTGCTATCTGTTACTACGCGATAAACAGCATCGTTAAACATAATTATCTGGATAACGCCTTCGAAATTGCAGAGAGCCTTTCCCGCAGGAGTTGCTTTGCTAATGAAGGCGAACTGAAGTCGCTATTTGATAATGTGAAGTTGGTGGAATCGAGCATGATGCTAGATCGTTTCAATATTCGATGCTTAGTCACTCCAGAAACCGTT
>NZ_JADDYG010000302.1:23677-27962 GCF_015163535.1 Vibrio sp. OPT46
GATGAAAGCGAACTGAAGTCGCTATTTGATAATGTGAAGTTGGTGGAATCGAGCATGATGCTAGATCGTTTCAATATTCGATGCTTAGTCACTCCAGAAACCGTTGTCCCTGTCAGCAAAAAAGCCTTTGAAGAGTGGAGTAACAATAACAATTACACGACACAATCATTTGACTTAAATAACGCAACTGTTTTGGTTCGTGTTAAAAACATTAACTTATCCGACAATGTTGAAAATCATATTTCACGTTTTTTTCTTTCCGGTATGAAGCTATCAACGAATACCGGAACGTCGTTAGAGATTGGTAACACCAATGAACGCTTTTTCAATTATCACGTAAAGAATAGTGGCTATAAAGAGGTGTATTACATCTCTGGGCCGTTTCAAAGTATCATTCTACTGAGCTTACTTTTTCTCATTATACTGCGTCACCGCTCCCTACAAGCCTTTATGGCTTACTTGTGCGCAATTCGACAGTTCAAAATAAAACTGGAGCCGATTTATAACACTTCGGCACAAAAGATTGTGCACTACGAAGCCCTCTCCCGGTTTAAGGTAAAAAATACGCAACGGTTTATTGAAACACTGATCCGCAATGGATTGCTGCTAACTCATACCTTACTGGTGATTGATTCCATCTACACCAAACAAAAAGCGTTGCCCATCCCTATCAGCATTAACGTTTGTCCTTCTTTGCTGCGAGGGCGTAACTTTTCAATCCTATATAGAGAGCTATCTAATCGGGATTGCCGTTTGCTGACAATCGAAATCACAGAAAATGCATCGATGTACTATACCTCTGAGATTTATGACAATGTCGCGAAACTAAAAGCTCTGGATTGTAAAATCAGTATTGATGACTTTGGCACCGGCAATAATAATGTGGCGCTTATCAGCAAGCTGAATCCGGACTACCTCAAAATCGACCGAGAATTTGTTATTGGCCTAAAATCTGATGATAAAAAGATAGAAACCTTGCGTCAGTTAATTGCTATGGGCAATACGTATCGCTGCACGGTCATTGTTGAAGGCGTAGAAACGGCAGACAGTGCTCACTTACTCACAACATTGGGCGCCTATATTCACCAAGGTTATTATTACCCTCTTCATTGCTAGCTTTTCTTCACTCGGTTAGTTACTTAAAATAGATCTAATACTCTATAAAAACTCGTGGTGGCATAAAGGTATGCCGCCAATTTGTGATTGAGCGATGATTGCGATTAAACCCACCAAACTGAAAGATTTTTCAAGTTTGATGCAATTGGATGTGCAAGAAGAGCAAAAAGGATTTTTTACACCGTTTGAAATGGCTTATCAAAAACGTAGTAAGTCAGAGGCGTTCTTTACGATTTATTCTGATGACCTATTAGTAGGCTATCTTGTTATCGATAAAGGTTTCTCCCAACATGCGCCGTTTGCTAAACGATACGAACTGGAGCTTAAATACTTGATGATTGATCAACATTTCCAACGTCAAGGGGTTGGGAGTGAGGCATTGCGTAAACTCTTCCTTTATGCGTATACCATTAACCCTAAAAGCACCTCTCTTTGCGCCACTGTTCCACAAAGTCAGCAATACGCTATCAGTTTTTTTGATGCGTGCGGATTCATTAATACAGAGGAAACAACATTGGGTGATAATGAAAAAGAATGGATTCTACGACACCCATTAAGCTAACTGGTGAAGCATAATCAAAATTGGGCCATTCAGATACAACAAAGGCAAGCTTCTCGCTTGCCTTTGTTTAATGCTCAATAGAAAGTGACTTATTCGCCTTTGTAAATACAACCCGCTGTGCACGTTTCTTTGATTTCTACTTTACTTAGCAGTGGTAAGCTTGGCTTAAGCTGCTGCCAAATCCATTTTGCTAACACTTCGCTAGTCGGGTTCTCTAACCCTTCAATGTCGTTTAGGTAGTAATGGTCTAAGCGATTGTAAATTGGTTTAAACGCAGCTTTGATCTCTGCAAAATCCACTACCCAACCTGTATGTGGATCAACTTCACCTTCTACATAAAGACGAACAAGGAAAGAGTGTCCGTGCAAACGACCACACTTGTGACCTTCTGGTACGTGTGGCAAATGGTGTGCTGCTTCGAACATAAACTCTTTGTATAATTCTGTTTTCATCTTGATTCTCAGGCTTTAAAAAGACAGGCAATACTAAGGAATTCGCTGCCAAGAGACAAGCGTTACCCCATACAAGCGTAGCAAAAACTTCCGCTAGTTCCCGGCCTCTTTGCTATCACTCACACCAAAGCGCCGTATTTCTGTCACGCGCCAAACATTTGATTACACAGCACTCACATCACAATTACATATCCCCAACATGTGTGGGGTCACAATCATTCATTTCGTTGTTCGCAGTGCGCATTTGTGCACATTAATATTGTGCAGTTCGTTCCAATTACACTTATAAATTTATGCGCTCAACTATCACTTTTAAGCTCTTACTGGCGTTAATTGCTGTCTTCAGCTGCGTTCTAGCTGCCTCTACGGCTTACCAATACCATCAACAAAAAACCTTAATCAATGATGTTCTTAGTGAACAACTCCATGATAAGGCTAGTAATTATTTCGACAGCCTAAATATGATGATGCTTACGGGCACCATGTCGCAAAAAGAAACCTTACGTCAAAAGGCCCTGGCCCAAGAAGGCATTGAAGCAGTTCGCGTGTTGCGAGCTGACGCTGTGACCAAACTTTACGGACCTGGGCAACAAAACCAGCAGCCTGTCGATGATATTGATCAACGAGCGTTGAATGGTGAACTGGTGATTGAACCAATCTCAGCCGATTGGGGCAAAGGGTTAGTAGTCGCGCTACCAATGAAATCGAGCGAAAATTACCGTGGCACCAACTGCGTTTCTTGCCACGTTGCACCAGCAGGAGAAGTGTTGGGCGCGATTCGCTTGGAATACAACATGAATCATGTCAATTCAATGATCAGTAAACAGGCAATGTTTGCGATGGGAATAATGGCCGTAATCGCATTTGTGGGCTTCATCATAACGATGAGTTTGATTCAAAAAATCATTGTACGACCAATTCAAAGAACGTCGAAATTCATGTCGAATGTGAGCCATAGCAAAGATCTATCTCAACGACTTATGCATCACCAACAGGATGAAGTGGGCCAACTTTCTACAGCAATCAATTCATTCATGGATACGGTCTCCGAAAGCTTAGAACGTGTGCAAGACACCTCTCACTCACTTGCCGACTCCGCGAGTAAACTAACTGCTGTCGCGCAGTCCACAGATAAAGCGGCCAATAACCAACAGCTAGAGACCAACGAAGTACAAAGTAATATCACCGATATGTTGCAGCAACAAACTGCGGTTGAGGACTCGACTAACAACGCTACTGTTTTGGTCAATCACACCGTTGATGTCGCCACTCATAGTGCAAGCCAAGCACACAACGTCAGTGAAGACATCAAACAACTAGTAAGTAACATTGATACCGTACGGGAAAAAATCAGCTCTCTAAATCAAAGAACCGAAGAAGTGTCGTCCATTCTTGTGGTTATTAAGGGTATTGCAGAACAAACCAATCTGCTCGCGTTGAATGCTGCTATCGAAGCCGCCCGTGCCGGAGAGCAAGGACGCGGTTTTGCGGTCGTCGCGGAAGAAGTGCGTAACCTGGCTTCTAGGACGGCTGAAGCCACTGGTAATATTGAACATATCATTTCTCAATTCCAGCAAGGAAGTGAAGAGTCATTAACTTCTGTTGATACCGTCTGCCAGTTTGCTCATCAACGCTCTGTCGATGTCGAGGCACTATCAGCCACAATGCATAACGTTGTTGACGAAATGCGCCAAGTGCTCAGACATGCAGAAGATATCCAAAACCAGACGCAAACCACATCTGATGTAAGTCAGCATATTCAATCTAAAATAGATGTGATCACACTGCATGCTAACGACACATCGCAATCGGCATCGCACACGCGTGATATTAGTGTTGATTTAGAGCATCTATCCGAACGTTTAGAGCAATTACTAAACCAATTCACACTTTCATAGCACAAAAGAATGAATAAATAGAGAGATTCTCCCCATCAAAACGAATATAAAGGTTGATGCGAGCGAATTGACAGGTAATATGTCTCGTTGAATCTGTAAAATGCTACCCAACTCAGCGCTTAGCTTGTTTTTTGAACAAAAATGTTATTAGACAAGTACTTTAAGTAAGCGTTGAGTTGAATTTTTACCTCAATGGAGAATATTGAAAACATGACTTACGCGCCTGTATCAGACGTATTGAAAGGTCAGCTAGCAGT
>NZ_JADDYG010000302.1:27972-36633 GCF_015163535.1 Vibrio sp. OPT46
TTTCTGACAAATGGGATGACAACTTGTTAAACCTCTGTTTTATATAGACTTTTACAGCTCTCAAATAGTGTGTATATGAACTCATATACACTCCTATATACACACTGTATTTTTTCGTGCTCCCCGATATACACACAAATCGGCGTGATTTAAGAAAAGGATCGGGCAAACACGAAACGATAATGTGGTCATTATCGTTGGCTGAGAGGCAATGCGCAAGTGAGTAAAACTTATATACACAATATCCGGCCACCAGCTACACGCAACAAAAAAGGGAACGCTGTCACGTTCCCTCAATCGTAGTAAACTAGATTCACATTCATCATTGATAGCGGCTGAATTGCCACAAAAAGCATACTTGTTAAGAATCTTCTTTTTGGTTGTTGTTAGTAAACTTGACTGCCTCTAGCAAACTGGCCGCTTTCATCACTGTACGCTGTATAAATTCCTTCGCAGCTTCGTCCAAAGCCTCACATTCCATAAGCGTAGCGACCACTCTAAGGTCATTTGATGTATATTTCATTTTATTGTCCTCCTAAGCCGAGTGGTTTACTGTCAAATAATTTACCAAAGAATTAGCAAGTGCTAAATAATGAAAACAATAGAATTGACTCCCAATATGAATGCTATTACTTAACGCAATATGTACATCATTTCGTATAAAAACAACAAATTGGAAACGCGCATAAACTACCAGACACCTGATCGCATATCCAGTAATTTATAACCATAAAGTGTGACTTTGTTATTACTATTTGATAGAAAGCAAAAAGCCGCAATTTAGCGGCTTTTTATGGCATTTAGATGTTTATTAGCGCTCTGGAACGGCATATTCTTCGAATTTCGGCTATTGCTGCGCTGGTGGAATCACCCTTGATTTTCTCGTAGATACAGTCATCAGTTTGGGCTGCAATTTTGGCTTGAGCCTCTTCTATCTGACGCTCAATTTTGTCGCGATCAAGGTTAGTAACCAAATCACCATGAACACCCAACTCAACCTCATAGAACTTGCAAACCTTATACTTTTCGATTTGCTCTTTTAGCTCCACCTCACGCATTGCACTATTAAAGTCAAGTTCCGACTTACCAAAGCCATGCATTTCAGCAACTTTGGCTCTGCCATATTCAAGCGCTTCTTCATCCGACAAACCATTATCAACACCTTGCGCAACATTGATTTTAAAGTCACGCGAGTACAGTTTGCTCTCCATCAAACGTGCATAATGATAATCATACGGGTTTCGTTGTTCCGTTACCGTCGGGCAACGTGGTAGTTGCGCTGCGGTGGCGCACGACGCGCCACCAGCTAAACCCAAAATCATTGCTGTTAAAATGCTTTTACTAGCGATCATTTTAGATCTCTCCATACTTCTTTTCTAAGCACTCCATTAATGCTACCAACTCTGTTGCTCTTGCAGCAACTTCATATATTTTTGATTATAGTGCGCACCATTCTGTGATTTACTCGCCATTTTGAAATGTTGCTTCACCGAACGGCTTAAAACTTCGTTGGTGATCGGGTTTTGTCGGCCCCATTCCGAGCGGTTGAACTCACGGATATTGTTAAGCACGCTTTTACGTCCATCATTGTCCTTAGTGCGTACCGCCAGCCAGTAAGCATTCATTAAGCTTTGACGACGGCGAGTAACTTGACGTTCGTAGCCTTTCAATGCGCTGTTTGAGTCGTACTGCTGAACAAGTCGAGCCGGAGTAAAACCAAGCGCTTGTTGAGCATGTTCAAACAATGTCACATCATCAATGATAATTTCACCATTTCGGTTTGTGACAGTGCCACCTTCTGAAGCGTATCGCGCAGTTCTAAACACGTCCCTAATCCATTTTGGAGTCATGTATTCTACGCCGCGCAAATACTGGCCTTCTGTCATGTAGTCCAAACCACGCGCCCAAGATACAGCAATACCAAATGATGCACCTGCCGCCTGTTGAAGAATGTTTTCAGCAACACCAACGCTATCTTGTGCGTCTGATTCTTGTACCCAAAGGCGAAGCAAATCAATGTTGATTCGGCTTGAAACGCTAGGCATTGAACCGTAGTACAAGCCTTTCGCAATATCTTCACCGAACGTCTTAGCAAGTAGCGATTTTAGCTCTGTCTCTGCATCCCAAGGCTCATTGTCATCACCTGCCACTGCATAGGCCATATTAGCAATTGCCGCGATTGTAGCGACTGGTAGAGCGTTTAGACCGCCGATGGCAAACGTAACGGCAAATGTGCCAAGCAACTGCTTACGCGCTTCCTTTCTCACCTCTGGCGTTTCGCCCTTAATTGAATCAAAGAAACGGCTAAACAAGTAGTAAGTCATGTTTTGGCTGTACTGCTTGAACTGCAATGCTACCGCCGCAACGTCACCTTGCATGAATCGAGCGCGGTTACGGCTCGAATAATCAAAGTGACTATCCCAAGTCGCTTTAGTTGCGTAATCAAGTGACTCTTGTTTGCTTAGTCCGTTCTTCTTCGCCATACGGTAAGCAGTGATAAAACAAACCTCACGGTTCATTACTTCGGCCCAATGGAAAGGCGCACCGATTAGTTGCTGTGCTTTCGCCCATTTACCCGTATAGTTTGACGACTCTTGCTCTGCCATACCTGTTAAGTCGGCCATTTGAGTTACGTCGATAGCACCAATTTTGATCGCGTGGCGTAACGCATCTCTCTCTTCTTGGTTAAGTACGTCGCCCAAAATGCCGTTGGTCATGTCCATATCACCACGCAAGCCAGCTTTTGATTTTTTAGCAACGAACGTCTTAGCAAATAGGCCCGATAGACTTGCCATTTCCGCCGCTGTTTCCTTAAAACCAAAACGTGAGCCAATGTAAGGCAAAGCAATCTGCCAGTTTTGGGATAAGTTGATCATCGCTGACGCTGGTGAAATACCGATTTGCCAGAAGAACCCAAAACCAGTTAGCGCTTGCGCCCATTGTGCGCGTTGTGGGTTCATCATCCATTCGTGACGCTTAACCATTTCGTTATATAAGCGTGACGCCGAAACGTTATTGCTCTTATCCGTAGCAATCTTCAACTCTTCCATTAGATCGGTGAAACGCTTCTCTGTTTCTAGTCGCGCTTGTTGGTTCGCTTGGCGAACACCCTGATCTGCTAGCACACGAGCCGCATCTTCTGAATAACCAGCCACACCTTTACGGTGAATGAATGATTTACGAATTGAACGATCAGGCATGGTTTGCAAATACATTTGGTAGATTTCATCAGTTAACTGATCTTTCACCTTGTCGTTAGTTTGCGCACCTGAGATCGCCTTAATAATATCGCTCACGAATGACGCGCTAGCACCATTTAGGCCGCGACTCTCTTGGATTTTTAGACCAAAGCGCACTTGTCCAACTTCTAAGTTCGCATTCTTATCATCCTGAACCTTGTAGCCAGCCGCCTGAAGCTTTTTAACGTCTTTCATCATGGCGTTTTCAGTCTCATACATTTGGAATACACGCTCACCGCTTGGGTCAACGGCATCGATCCAGTAGTTACCAAAACGCGCCAACGGAACATAGAAACCAAGGCGTGATTTTTCCATCATGTAACGATGGTAAGTGTTCTCACCTGCTCGTTTGTTACCAGCCATGGCAAGATCAGTAATGCGCTCTTCTAGCGCCTTATCCATTTCCTCGCGTTGGCTAATGTAGTGATCGCGCACATCGGTAAAGACTTTTTGAGCATCTGGCGAAAGCTGTAGGAACTTCTCGCGTAATGCCTTGTGTTTAAGTCTTAGTTTCGGCTCGTTCTTAATCTCACGCTCTAGCGCTTGGCGTTCTTGCCAAATTTCAGAACCGCGCTTAGTTTGCGAACCGCCGTACTCTTGGTAAAGCTTCGCTAGTGTTTTGAGTAGCACTTTCTTCTCATCAGTTTGGTCAACATACTCTTTTGACGGGTCAACATCGGCCAACGTCGCATCGTGCAACAAACTAAAGGTAGCTTCGGCGTCTTGTGGCTTATCCTTACGGAACTTATTCAAGGCATCAGCTTGTTTGTGAACTTTCTCAATCAAGTCTGTTTTGCGTGTAGTAAACAAATCTTTGTTGTTTACATACGACTCAAGAATGTTGCCAACCTCACGGCTTACTCGTTTTCTACCTACTTCAGCCATTTGGCGTAGGTTTAACAACGCCCAACCACCATTTTTAAGCGCATCAAACTGCTTGCTAATAAATGGAACGTTGATCTTGCCAAGCATTTGCTTGTAGAAACTCTCATTCTTCGCTGCCAACGCATCAGCAATGCTCACAATTGGATCGCCTTGCTGCGCCAAATCCTCATCCATGCTTGAGATTGTTTGGCTAAAGCGCACAACGTTAGAAAGCGTGGTCATTCCGTTAGGTTTTCGAAGGTCGCTATCCACGTTGTTGATCATGTTGCGCACTTCTGAAAGCGTGATTTTCTCTGCACTCAAAATGCCAGAACGACGCAATGCACCAAGCACCCAAGACAACACTTTGTCTAAGATTCGTTGAGAAACGCTAGACTCTGTTTCTGCAATCTTAGCGATCACCTCTTCCGCTTTTACGTCTTCCGGTGCGGTTCGATATGATTTATCAACCTCGGCAAAGATGCCTTTCAAAGAGTTAACGTTTCGTAGGCTGTTGACCTTCTTGGTTAACTGCGCTTGTTGAGCAACGTCTAGGTTTGCGTATAGGCCATTGTGAGCAATAAACTCATGGCGCAAAGTGCGGCGAACGTCAGCAACGTTTTCCAAGTTTTCTGCCACCAGCACAACACGGTTATCACCGGACAACCATGCGCCTTTAACAATCGCATTGGATTCAGTTTCAACCAGTTCATGCAGATCGGCCATAGTTGGCACAACCATTACATTCGCACCTTTCAAACCGTCGTATTGGTTAATCCAATCTTGAGCGGCTTGAGTAACCTTTTCAGGCGATAGGCTGGTGGAAGGCTTTTTGTTGACTTCGCTGGCCTTGCTGAAACGAATATCGTCGTACTGATCGTTCGCTGGTTTTTCAATGACAATAATCTTTGTTGCTACGTTCGTAGGGTTCAAGCTGTTCTTGAATGCGCCAGCGTCTAGGTTGATCTCTTCTGCACCAACTTCATCTAGGTAACGACGGAAGTTTTTATTTGTTGTGTTGCCACGATTACCAGCCATTGAGCTAGTGATAGCAACCAACTTACCGCCATCTTTTAGCATCGTTAGCGCATGGTTGATGTGGTGAATATCTGCATCGTTACTAAATGGAGGATTCATAACAATGCGGTCATAGATTTCACCAGCGTTATATTCCAAGAAATCACCAGCAACAACGTTGTGCCCCTTCTCTTCAAGTAATTCGCTTAGAGTGAAAGCAAGCTCACCAACATCAAGATCTACGCCATTTAGAGCTGCAATTTGATCGGCAATGTGACCCATACCAGCACTTGGCTCTAGCACTTTCATACCTGGTTTAATATCGGCTAAATCAATGAGCTTTTTCACTTCTGCTTCAGGAGTTGGGAAGAAGTCATTAAACGCATTACGGTTACCACGTACAGTTTCCTCAATCTTCTCTGTGAGTTTTTGTAAGCGTGTTTTTTCTTTCTGCGTTGACATTTTTCCGTTGTTCGCTTGCTCATATTCACGCAAGGCTTGGCGCAACGTGATATCGCCTTTAATACCCATGCGAATTAAGCGATCTTGCGACTTGAATAACTCGTTGATGTGCTCGACACGGTAAACAGTGTTTGATTTGCTACGCGCTAGCTGGCGCAATTTAGGAATAACTTTATCCCAACGCGCACCATTCAAGTTAACGCTCTCGTGCTCCTTCAAGCCTTTAATGTTTGCTCGAATAGATTTAGCCGTCATCTTGTAACCGTCTAGGTTTTCGATTTCTCGCGCAATGTATTCAAGTGACGCTGGCGTACTCTTCGGCGCTGGAAAACGAACGTAACGAGCAACCTGATTAAACTTAGTTTCTGGTTTTAAATGCCAGTTGCCTTGCTGATCTCGATACGCTAGTTTTTCTCGAACATCTTCAGGCATATCCCATTTAACACGGTTCATAACGCTTGTTAGTTCTTCAAGCTGGCTGATATCAGTCAAGTTGCCTAGCAGTAGGAACTCGCCAGATTCAACGCCATCGGCAATCTTACGCAAGATATTCGCTTGCGCCTCTTGCTTATCTGCTCGTGCCGCTGCGCTTGCTGCCATGGCTGCGCGACGAGAAGTATTAGTCAAACGCTGTGCGTTGTTTGACTCATCAGCTTTCGCCTGTAGTGATGCCGCTTTTTCGCGTAGAGCTTCAACTTGCTTCTCTTTTTTCGACTTCGTTTTCTCTTGATCGCGTTGTTTAACTCGTTCGCTTTGATCAACGTTCAAGCCGCCCATTACAGATAGGAAATCATCACGCGCTTGTTCAGATTTAAAGTCAAAACGAGCTGGCAAGTTTTTAGGTTTGTAAGCTCGTGCGTACCAACCGCCTAGCTGTTTCGCCTTGGCTCTCATATCGTTGAAAGTATCGCTATCAACTTCGCTAAACGCAGCGCCATAGCGTTGTTCACCTTTAGCTTCGTTGAGAACATCGACCTTGCTCAACTCGATAGTCCCGTCAGTTTCAACGGCCTTAACTTCAGCTTTTCGCTCTAGTTCGCGCTTTTCTTGCTCTGCTAGTTTGCTTAACTGATTTTCAGTGTATAGACGGTCAAACTCGGCTAGCTGCTGGTCATTGAAAGCATCAATAGTGCCGCCGTTAGCTCGTGCGTAGGCTTGGAAATCATCAAGTGTTTGAGGATTATCAAGAGCCTTTTTCTTGCGCTCGGCTTCCTGCTCACGCTCGATTGCTTGTTGTTTTCGTTTCTCAGCAAGCTTGTTGTAGTCAGCATCACTCATTTCAGAAAGAATGTTGCGCATAGCTGAAGGTGATTTAACTACAAACATTCCACCATCAGACTGAATAGCAGCAAACTGGTTGCCGATATCTTTAACCGCTCGCTTAACTAGATCGTCTTTACGCAAGCTTGTATCAATCCATTGGCCCATTTGAGCAAAGAAATTGCCGATAGCTGGCTTCGTGAATTGGCTAAATTCTTCCTCTAAAGCCGGAACATCATCAATGTAGTTATCGATCAGCTCAATTGCCTCTTCCTTGGTGTACTCGCCACTTTGAAGCGCGTTGATAGCTTTTAGATATTCACGCGCTCCACTTGGGCGAGAACGGCCTTTTTTAGCTTTAGACGCATCAGTTTCGTTGCTGGTGGCCTTGCTAGATTTTAGTTTGCTTCCTTTTGGTGGCGTTGGCTCTGGCTTGTCGTCACTCAGATAGCTTTTTGCCAAGTCGATTGCTTTTTGGCGATCTGATTGATATTGGCTAGTGATCCAATTGCTGAATGAATACAAGTCGTGCGTATCCGCGCCAGCTTCTTCCATTGCTTTAGATACTGCTTTCCAAGCTGGTTCTAACTCGTAGCTCTTGACGCGATAAGTTGGGTTTTCTGCGTACTTATCTGATACAGCTTGAAGAGTATCAATGAGCGAAGGCTCTTGCTTATCTGCTTTTGTATTGGTTTTGCGCTCTTCTAATTTGGCAATATCACCTTCTAGTCTATTGATTAGTAGGCGCATGGCTTCGCCGTTCTCACCATTAGCAATACGAGCTTTGTAGTGAGCGATCTCAGCTTGTTTGTAGTTGATTAGCGCATCCAGCTCTTCAACGGTTGGATTAGACAAATCTTTAAATGGAGGAACCTTGGCCGGAATCTCTGGAATTTCCACATCGGAATCCGCATCTTCACCAAAATCTAGGTTCAAATCTTCCCAAGAGTTGGCGTCTAGGTGGCCTTGGTTTTCGTTGATAAACTTATCCCAAACCGCTTCGTTACCGCCTTTCGCTCGGTACTCTTTCCAGACTTCACCAAGCTCGTTGTAAGCATCTTGTTCGGCTTTTTCTGCTGTTCTTAGTCGGCTTTGTGCTGCTTTAACTCGTGGATGAGCCATATCAACACCACTACGATCCGTAGAATGTTGCATTTCAACTTCATCTAAGTTCTCTTGAGCTGCTTCAACTTTCTTTTGAGCTGTCGAGATTTTAGAGAGTTTGCCCTTAGCTTTACGGCTGATTGTGGCCGGAATCGCTTTTAATTGTGTAGGTTTGTTCTCAGCTTTTTTCGCCGTAGAGTCGCGCTCTGACTTCACTCGTTCAGATAAGTGGCGATCAGCATAATCACGCAGATACTTATCAAACTCTTTATGCTGTGAAGAAGTTAGATCGGCACCCTTTTTAATTCCGTTTTCGTCTCGGAACTCCGCAATACGATGAGTGATCCAAGACATATAGCCAGCATTGCTATTGATAGCTTCAAGCTCTTCCGCTTCCAAAGTATCTAAGTACGCTTGATAACGTGGGTTATCTGCCTTACCTGTTTTTGCTTTAGCAAAGCGTTCTTTTGCAATTGTCTGATTTACGTCTTTAGCTTTCTCTGGAGTGGTAATGCCTCGACGCTCAGACTCAAGCTCTGAACGTAACCATTTAAGATCTTCAGTAGTGCCTTTGCCGTCTTTGATTTTGTTTAGACGACCTAAACGAGCGGTAGCGCGTTGGCGAGAAAGGTCACTGTCACTTGCTTGGTATGCCTTCTTAGCGTCGGAAATCTCGCGATCCAAACCTTCCAGCTCTTCATCACTAAGTAGTGCG
>NZ_JADDYG010000302.1:36685-38785 GCF_015163535.1 Vibrio sp. OPT46
TCATATTTTGATAAGCGAGTTTTCAGAACGTCACCAAAGCGGAGCAAATCACCTAGCTTGCCAGTAAAGTAAATCTTGCCTGCTGAATTGATATATTCCGCAGCATCTTGCAAAACATTCATTTGTTCAGGCGTAGGCATTTGACCGCGATCAAGGCGTTGCTCAACACTAGGCCAAATATCAACGGCTTTCGCTGTCTTTTCGCGTTCTTCGACTAAAAGTGATTGGTCAACAACACCTTTGCTTTGGGCTTTTTCTGCTTCGCTCTGAAGGTAAGATTCATTGCTTTTTACAATAAGGCTTACATATTTATCCGCTGCTTGATTAGCTTTTCCAATAGCATCCATCAAGCGCATATCGCTACCTTTGCCATAGTCAAAAGTAGTAACCGGTTCCTCTTGTTCCGCTAGTCGGATTTGTACCTGTTTAAGCTCTTTATCTTGAGTGACGTAAACCGATCTCTCGCCAATAGTTGCGTTCCACTTTTCGACTTTAGGCGTCAACGTTGTGGTATTACCGCTGCGCTTAACGTCCACTCCATCAATACCTTGACCTATTTTAAGGGTAGGTTTCTTGGCTTTTTTGCTATCAGCTTGAGCGTTTACTTCTTTGTCCAACCAGTTCAGATCGTCTTTTGTACCCTTGCCTTCCAAGATGTTCTTGATGCGTTGTTCACGGTTAACTTTCTGACGGCCTTTGATTGCGATTTCAGCTTGAGCTTTACCAAGTTGACGGCCAAGCTCTGAACGTTTTGCAGCTTCACCAGATTGGTAAACATACTCGTCGCCAGTCTGTGGCAACTCTTCACTGTATGACTCAACCTCTTGAGACTCGCGCTTATCAAATTTCTTTTGAATACGAGCATTGCGATTAGGTTGGCGCTGTTCGACCTCTTGGATTGATGCGGAAATAGGCTCTTGAGCAACTATATAAGGCGCACGATAACGCTCCTGCTCTGTTTCTACAGGATTTAGGTCATATTCATTCGCTAGCTTGGTGAATCGCTCATCACGATTAACGTCTTTAGGATTAACGTCAGACCATCGATCAAACTCAACTTGTGGTGCGTCATAAACTCGTTGATTCTCGATACCCGTTGCTAACGGAGTAACGTCACGCTCACCGTTTGGTTGATGTCCACCAGCAAACGAGTTGGTTTGAGCTTGTTGTCTCATACCTTGAAGAACACGCGCCTGATTGCGTTGAAACTCTGGCGTTTCCTCAACGTTTGGTTGATAGCCATTGGTTCGAATGCCGCGATTCTCTAGTTGCTGTTGAGCATTGCGCTCTTGAGCTTGCTGATCACGCAGAAAACTCTCTTCATCAGTTGGGCGTAACTGATCGACTTGTTTTAGCTCGTCGGAGTTAATGACACGCTGCAAAGCGCTGATCGCTTGCTCTTGGCTCATGCTTCCGTCACGACGCGCTTTTGCAATCTGAAGCACTGCTGCTGGCGAGATTTCCATGGCGCGTTGCAAGCCTTGTTTAAAGTTTTCGTCTTGCGCTGCAATTTCATCGACAAAACCAAGCTCACCACGTTGAATTGATTGGCTCAATTCAAACTTATCTCGTTGAGCATCTTGAGAATGGTATAGCTCTGAATCTGCCATTACTTCTCCAGTTTCAGGATCAAACATTTCTGCTTGAGCAACTTCATTATCAACTGGTGATTTTTGTTTCTGTCCAATAGCACTCAAGAACTCATTGTAAATTGAATTCATTGAACGCTGCGCCGCTTGACGTTCTTCAATGGATAGATCTGTATTAAGAGTTGCCAAGTAACGGCTCATGTCTTGACGCAATTGCTTCGCGTAATCATTGCCTCGGTCTTGTTTTTCCCAAGTTTTGATTGCGCTGACAGCTTGCTGGCCGTCACGGATTAGATCGGCATGATTGTCTGAAGAGAACAGATTAACAGGCGCTTGCTCTTGCTGTTTTGCAGCTTCAGAAATTGGTTGTTGTGGTTGCGCTTGCTGTGGCTGTACTGGTTCCGGCTGTTGTGGCTCAACACTTTGTTGTGCTTCCGCTTGATCTTCCGTTGCGTGACGCTCTGCTGCTGGTGGCACTTTACCCATTGCAGCACCTAACGCTTGATGTGCT
>NZ_JADDYG010000302.1:38795-41120 GCF_015163535.1 Vibrio sp. OPT46
AAAGCCGTAGATTCGTTAGCATCAAAGCCCATAGAAAGAGCGCGGTTCTCAATCTTCGGTCTTAGAAGAGCCTCAATCTCTTGATCTGTTTTACCAACCGAGCGCAATTGCGAAATCACTTCTGGATTGATCGCTTGTTCAATCTTGCTTTCAAAATTACGACGACGGTAACGACCAGCCACACCACTAGGCGCACCAAAACCACCACCGATCAAACCACCGACTAAACCAGACTCAAGCGCAGCCGCGCCAACGCCTTCGGAGTTGTCGCCTTCAACGTCCATCTTTTCGTTGGTATGAACGTTAGAGCGGTATTGTTCAACGCCACCTTGTACGGCCTCGGTGCCACCTTCAGCAAGTACACCTTTACCAATAGCACCTTTGATTGTTTTGCCTAAACTACCTTTTAGCAGTTTAACCATTGCCTGATCACCTACCGTTTCACCGATCAGGTTGACCATGCCTAGAGTAAGGTCGGTTTTAATCGAATCTCCAACCTCTTGGGCCAATCGAGTACGAGCGTTGTTTAGCGCCTCTTCATCAGAGATATTCTTATCCGCTTCTTCGGCCACATAACGCTTGAACTGTGGAGAATCCATTAATTCGTGATAAGGAATGTTCTCGATTTCTCGTTGAACATTTAAGGCTTGACCACCGTTACCAGCCGCCAAGTTTAGAAGTGCGTTAGTACCGACATTGGCACCTTGGGACACCGCAGCGCTTCGACCTGCCATTGACGCTGCTTTACCTGCTGCACCTGCTGGCAACATGGTTACAGCCATACCACCAAGCACATTAGATGCTGTGCCTAACCATGTACGCCAATCTTTAGCACCTTCGCCAAAGCTCATATCATCATTGATGATATCTTTCGCCATGGCTTCGCGCATTTCAGGCGATAAGGTTTCGTATTGCTCATTAGCCCAATTCTCTAATGAGCTTGCTGCCTTTTCTGCACCAACGAAATTCGCAGCACCAGCCAAAGTTTGCAAAGCGCCTTGTTGAGCCATATCAACAACGTCACCAAACGTTGATGTGTTTTGATTGCGTTCCCTTTCCTCAACTAGACGCATCGCCTCTCTGAAATCCATCGGTATCCCCTCTTATTCTGCATAGGAAATAGACAGGGGAAGTATAACCCCCAACCGCACCGATTGGGGATTTTTGTTTACGATCGATGAATTAACGATTAGCCAAACCTAATGCCATGTAGCGTGCGGCTGGTGGCGCATTTTTACGCTGCTCTTCTACTCGTTGAGCCTGAGTTTTTAAGTTATCTCTGGCGTTACTTGTTAGCTTATCGGCTGCGCTATAAAAGCCACTATAGTTAAGCCAATCCATTGCCTGTTGTTGTTCTTCAGGACTCAAGTCCGCTGCCTTAATTGCTGCAAGCTTTTCTTGATAAGTTCCATCAGAGTTTAGGATTTCCTCTCGTAAAGCCTCTAACTCGCCTTGATTTGACGGTTCACCCTCTGTCTGTCCGGCGGCCTTCTTCTCGCCATTGGTGAACTCTTGAGACTCGCTTATCAGCGTTTCATTAGATGGCTTTTTCTTGATGATATCTTTACTTTTAATCATCTCTTGAATAGCCTTATTTACCTGATCAGGCGTCGCGGCTGGGTTTTCCATTAGATAAGACTGAAGTTGCGCTTTGCTGCCCGCTTTGAACTCATAATCAGGATATGACTCAACAAACGCTTGCGCTCGTTTTCTTGCCATACTTTGCGCTTGTTCCTTGGTTAAGTATTGAGGATCATAACCTGTTAGTGGCAAATACATCATCGTATGACGCTCTAGTGCCTTCTCCCTTTCTCGATTCAAGCGATCAATTTCGGCCTGATAATCTTGTTCCTTATCGAACATATTGCGGTCAAGTTTGGCAATCTGTTCATCATACTTGCTATTAATTCCGTTTTGTTCAGATAGCTGTTGCTTCGCCAATTGAGCCATTGAAGAAGAAGAACCACTAGAGCCTGAGCGACTAGAACGGCCTGAACGACCACCATATACAACATTGCCATTTTCATCGAAATTCAGAGATCGACCTGTTTGAAGTTGACGCCAGTTGTTCAACTCTTCACGGTTCAAATGCTGACGAGTATCAATCATGGTTTTCATTCGGTTACTAAACTCCGACAATGGCACAACTAAGATATTGTCATCTGGCTTGCTTGTTCGGTTTTGAGTAACCGGAACTGTGACAGTTTTGCCATTATCAAGAGTTAGATCTTGCTCAATAACTGCGCCACCGCCTTGAGTGATTCGAACTGCCGAAACTTTTCTCTCAACTATTTGATGTTGCTTACCATCCTTATCCGTGTAGAT
>NZ_JADDYG010000302.1:41175-43104 GCF_015163535.1 Vibrio sp. OPT46
CGTAGGTAAACCTTTTGCCTTGGTGATTTCAGGCATCAATGTTTCAACTGCATTGATCAACATTGGGTCATTTTCTGCTGGCATTTCACCTTGTGCCATTTTGTTGAACAAAGTCGCCGCCTCACCTAAAGCCTTGCCAGCATCACTACCAAGAATGTTGTTCACATCAAATTGAGGGTTTTTAGCTACATAATCTGCAAACTCCGGCGTCTCCATTAAGGAAAAATCGCCGCTGGCAATCGCCTTATCAATCGCTGGAAGGAAGATTGTTTGAAAACCTTCTTGGCGTTCCATAAGTGTTTTCTTATGGTTATATTCTTCCTGTTGCTGCTTAAATGTAAGCTCTGCTTGCGCCCACTGCTTTTCTTGTTGTTTTCGGCTTTTGGCTTGCCAATCTAGATCATCTTTACGCTGTAACTTTTGTTGTTCTCGATCTTCAAGCCCTTGCTGCCAACGAATATCTTCTCGCTGTTGCAAGATTTTCTTTCGTTCTCGGTCTTCGTTGTGCTCCTGTCTCCACAACTCACGATCTTGCTGGCGGTTGTGTAGGTCAATTAATCCTGCACCAACTCGAACGCCTTCATTAAAACTACCAATAACGTTTGCCATGAAAAAAACCTCTAAAAAAACGACGCAGCTAGACCACCAAGAACGGCACCAATTGCACCACCAGCAACAGTACCAACGACAGGTACAACACTACCAATTGTTGCACCTAGAGTTGCACCAGTACCGATACCTGACGCAATACCTTGCTTGTATTGCTGTTTAAGCTGCTCGTTCACTTGTTTGCGCTGTTGCTCCTGGTTAGAAAGATTTCTATAAGTATCAAGCGAACTTCTCGCGTTATTTCGACCAATATCAATTAGACCGTATCCCATATTAACCCCCTAAACTCCACCAACTGAGTTAATTAAGTTTCTGCTTCCTGACGAAACACCCGTCATCAATCCGACTTGTAAATCGTTTATAGCTTGGCGAGTGTTGTTATTAGTTGAAGCTAGCGCAAGCGCGTTATTCATTTCCAAGTTTCGTTTTTGCTGATCAGTTCGAAGATCACCTAAACCATACTTTCTAGTTGCATTTGCAGCATTGATATTGGCTTGTTCTAAGTTCTTCGTGGCATTTGCGTTATTTCTATCTAACTGCTTATTTAACAACTTATCGGTCATAGCAAGATCGATAAGTTGATTCTCATATTGCTGGAAGCGCTTTAGATAATCTTCGTACTGCTTTCTCGTAAGATTCGCGTATATGTATTCAGGATTACCAGAAGCGTTAACCATCATGTTTGAAAGATTATCGCTTTTAACACTGGCGGTTGGAGCGGTTGTGGCTGGCGCGGCTGAACTGCCAGTATTTGGATTGTAATAACCTAATTCACCCTCTTGAGGCATGATTATTTTCTCCTAACGTTTAACTTAAACCGTATGAACTAGCGCCGCCCATTGGCGCAAAGCCACCGTCTGATTTCATACTTTTGTAAGTATCTGGTTTGAAGTAATTACTTAATCCCTGTCCAGCGCTTGATAGCATCTCTTTGCCTGTATCGGTGCCAGTAAGTAAAGAGGCACCAGCGCCAGCAACCGCCGCCGGAATAGATACGGCGTTAGCTTCATCAATTGCAGCTTGGTTGGCCTTACGCGCTGACGCCGCCGCGATATCGTTAAGCCCTGCCGTGGCTTGAGTCGCCTGACCTCGCCCCATTGCAACTACGTTTTGAAGATTACCAGTAAAACGCTCGGTTACGTTGTGTTGGCCTTGCGCAGTAGTTTGTACCTCGTTGGCATTGGAGCCTGAGATTATGTCGTTTGAAGCGCTAGACGCCTTACCTGAACTTGGATTAAAGCCAGATGCCGACAATTGTTTTTGAGTCTGATTGACAGCCGAACTCGTTGCACTATTCGACGTTGTATTGGCCGCTCCTGC
>NZ_JADDYG010000302.1:43170-48763 GCF_015163535.1 Vibrio sp. OPT46
TATTTTCTCGTAGTTTGCCTCGTCCCCCATTTTTTCGGTGATACGCATATATTCGTTTTCAATTGGAACAAACACCTCTTGATATCTATTCCACTCTTTAGCCGCCACCTCTGCTGCTGCAATCTGATCGGCAGTTGGTTTTGCTTTTTCTGGCCCTTTACCCATTGTTTACCAGCCTTTTCTCAAACCTGATTAAACCTTGCTCATTGTACCCTACTTTTTTAAATCCGTGAGCGCGCCAAAGCCTGTACACACCTGCTCTTCGAGCCAATGAAACAATCTTTTCTGCTCCCACATCTTTAGCAAGTTGATAGTACGCATTGATGTAATCTGATATGCCATGCCCGTTATCAGACCATCCAAAAACCACATACATAACTATCTCGTTATCTTCGTGCGTCACCTCCAAAACTGCGCCACAACGCTCACCAACAAACAAGTGTGCATCACCACTATCCAACTTACTGATCACCTCTTTCGGCAAATCCGGCAAATCATCACGACCAGCCACGTAAACAAGCTTTCTCACAAGCATGTAGATATAATTGTTGTGATCAACTTTAGCGAACCGCACTTTTTACCCCTGAACGATCTAGAGCGCCTTAACAAAATGGCGCAATTCCAAAAGCACTAAACCTAAGCTTTGTAGGTGAGCACTAATCCAGATGAGTTCCACACATTCCAAGAATTGTTTTCGTAGTTTCTTATGCGCAAACTAACCTTATAAGCCTTACCAGCCGGAAGGCTATGCCGCCAGATCGGTGAGTTTTGAGCGCTCATACCACCAATATCTTGACTATGAACAACCTCATCATTAATTAAAAAATCAAACCATGCACCGAACGCAGTCGCATACACACTCCCCCAAACAACCTCGCGATCCCAAGTAGCCATTGGAACATTTACTGAGTAGAGCGTCTGAATTAGTCCTGCACTACTGTCTGTCTTCATAACCGAGTACGGATAAGGTTTTATTACATCACCAACGATCTGATTAACATTGAGACGACCTTGAATATCGCAAGAATCAGTAATCGTAACGTTCCTTAGCACGCCAGAAGTCGCGGTAATTTTCCCCGAAACATCGGCACCAACCATTTTTGCCACACCAGCCGCGCTCACATAGAACTTGCTGTTCGGGTCATTAATCGTTGACGCTCGTAGCGTTACGTTTGCGATCACTGTATTTGCTTGCACGCTTGTTGCCACTACATCACCAGCAACCAGATCTCTAATGTCTGCAACCTTGATTGATGCAGTGTCTATTGCGAGTACGTATTTTGGCGGAGCTGTACCAACTTGGCCGCCGTTAACCCAATCCTGATAGGCTGGGTTTTTGATAGTGCCAAACACCGGAACGATGCTGTTGCTACCTGTACCACCAGTATTCTTGTCGTAAGCGACCTTAAAACCTGCGTTCTTAACAACAAATTCTGCGTTTGCTGTGCTCGTATCAGTGGAAGACTTGGCTATAAGAGCAACACTAGCCGTCATTCCACCTATGCTTGTTTTAACGCCCCACAACGCAGAATAGCCATCATCAAGATCGGCCAATGCTTCACTAATCTGTGTGACTGAAGACGAAACGCCGTTAACCGTTGCATTAACTTTTCCAATCTCGGTACTAATCGCCTGATTGGTTTGCGTCTTTGTGTAGTAGTTCTTGGATAGATTCGAGCTAACACCATCAATTGATGATTGTAGCGTCAAAGCATATTTAGCAATGGCCTGATCGGTTTGCGCTTCAGTGTAATAGTTGTTGGCTAAGTTACTCTCAACCTCTCCAATTTTTGAAGACAATGAATTGGTTGCAATATTGATCGCCTTTTCAGTATCAACCCACGTTTTATAGTTGGTTGATAGATTGCTCTCAACTCCTTCAATTGACGCTGACAACGACGTATTTAATTGAGAAATTGCTGACGTTAGCTTGGCGTTCGTCGCGTAGTTTTGCTCAATGCCTGAAATCGAATCACCTAACTGAGTTTCGAGATCTAACTTGGCTGTAGATATAGCCTTATCAAGCTCAACTTGAGTCGCAAACTCTTGGTCTACCTGCGCAAGAATTGACTCCCCATTAGACTGAATTTCTGACTTAACAGACTCTCTTAATGCCGATAACGCGCTATCAACTTCAACCTTCGTCGCGTACTCTCGTTTGATCTGAGCAAGAATTGATGTCTCGTTTTCCTCGATCTGAGAAGTAACCGACTCTCTTAAAACCGCCATTGCCTTATCGGTTTCAACTGCTGTGTAGTAGTTGGTTTCAATCTCGGCCCTTAATGTCCGGTTCTCTTCTCTGCGAAATGCGCTTTCCTTATCAACGGTTACAGCGTTTTGCATAGCTGCTTCCGCTAATAATACGTCGATATTCTCAATAGTTTCTGCGTCTGGAATGGATGAAAAATCAATGCCTTCTAATGCCTCCGGTAAAGGAATTAGTTCGGGATGTTCTTCCATCTCCTTAATGATCAGGTCAAGGTAATATTGAGGGTCAACAACGCTCTTTGCATGAGTACCATTAATTGAGTTAATCGCTGAACGTTCGCCTTTTAGGTTTACGAACTTGATCCAATAGTAATAATCACCTGTAGGCTCAATCGGCAATGACGCAACGCTAGACGGAGTTGTTTGCACCACAATAGCATTTGCAAATACGTTATCTCTTGCTTGATAAATTTCGGTGTAAGCATGGCCTTTATATGGCGCGGTATCCCACGAAAGCAGTGCGATACCAAAGCCAGATTTAACCACTAAGTTTTGTGGTGTAGTTGGCGTCTGAACTTCCTCACCAACAATCGGATCACCACTACCGCCGTCCGAACTTGGGATACTAATTGTGCTCTGTAATTTGCCATTTCTGTAGTCAGCAAAACCAAGCTTTTTCATATCTTCCCAAAGGACGGCTTTTTTGCCGCCCTCGCCACGCATACCGATCAACTGTTCCAAGTTGTCGGCAACCGCATCCATTACAGCGTCACTTCCTTTCTTGTGGGGAATAGATTGGAATTTACCCTTTAGCTTTTTGCCGCCTTGTAATGTACGAACTGCCATTTACCCGTAAACCTCTGCCATACTAGAAGCAATGATCACCTCTTCTAATATTCCAGTGCCATAAACTTCAAATTGCCATGAGTTGCCCCTTGCTGGTGGAATGCGTATAGGTCGATCAGTTAACGTACCTATCTCGTAATCTTTGATGACGACTCCATCAACGATAATTTTCATTCCAACCAATGCCGGATCTTCCGCTCGGATATACAGCGTACTAAGTGTTGGATACATGGCGTAATACTCTTTAGAACGCCAAACATACGCTTTAGGTTGGCCCTTGTTCCATTCAGCCAATTTTGTTCCATCTTCGCTTCGAACATAAAGCGTACCTGTCACTAAGTCAGTAAATCCAAGGTTTGAACCTATAGAATGGAACGTAATACCACCCGTTTTAGGGTCGAATATGAACGACTTATCAAGCGCCTTTCCGTAAAAAGCCAAATACTTTCCATCGTAGTAGTAAGCTTCAATGGTTTCTGGCTCCAATGCTTCCCACTGCTTAGAGTCAATAATATCTTTGGTAATTAGCTCAACGTCTTGACCAGTGAACGCACAAAGGCCATGAGGAGACGCATAGATAATTAGGTTGTCGATATTTCTCATAGAGCGCTTGGAAACACACGCTTGCATAGACTCAAGCTTTCGCCCACTAATCGCATCACTGGTGATACCTTGGAACACCCAAGGGTAACCTTTCGTGCCAACCAATAGCATATTGCTCACTGATTCCATTGCTACGATTTCGTGCTCTGTTGTGAGCTGATAATCTACAGGCCATGCGTGAAGCAAATACGGCTCACTAAAACAAACAGTTCGGTCATAGCCACCAGCCATAATTCCGTTAGGCATTAGGGTTAAAAACCGTAGCTTTTTGTTAGGCATTTCGTATTTTTCACTTTCCAACGGGAACCCAAGATCATCGGCTGACTTATCATCCACAAACGTATTTTGTGAAATCGGAATTTCCCCAACCAGATAGAAGTCAGAAACACCACCCTCTGTTGACGTTCTATAGATTCGACGTTTAGTGATATTGCCGGATAAAGCACCTTCACTGTGAAATGTCAGCGTAACCGTACTCTCTGGGAACTTAATTTCAGCTTGATTGCTGATCGGAGATTGCGCCCCTTCCTCTTCTTGTTCGCTAACAAGCGTGTAGACATAAAAACGAGTTTCGTCGTCGGTTGCTTCGTCTTCTTCTGGCAGAGGATCTGGAGCATTTACTTTTGCTGTCACGCCATGCTCTGGCGCTGGCACTCCTAATGGATAAGAGTCAACGGGAAGATCACCAACACCATTAAATATCTGGTTATTGGTAACGCGAACTCCGGTATCACTTGTAAAATAAACACGATTCCAAGGGTCACCAACAATTGGCGACACAACCACATCAACATCAGTTTTCCACTTGAACCACCAATCTAAAAACTTATAAACCGTTTTATGGCTTTCCGTTAAGCCTTCAGTAGTGTCCTTCAAGCCAAGGTAAGGCTGAAGGTTTCCAACCGGAAACTGACAATCTACCGCTTTTGTGGCGTATTCATTTGGTAGGAGTCTCGGCGTCTGTTTTGGCCGTTCTCCAAAGAAAGTAGCGACGTTAATTCTAGGCATTATTTACCTGCTCTCTCTTTGTAATCAGCAACGGCTTTCAATCCGGCAACATCAGCCTGTAGAGCGCTGATATCTTGGCGAATATCTTTTACATCAGTGCCAATGTTTTGTTGAGTCGTCTCGATACTGTTCAAGCGATAATTCATCACATAGCCAGTCCCAACTATCGAAGCACACAACATCACAACGCCTAGTGGATTGTTGTTTAGTAACTTCTCTAACATCTTTCGCCCCCTTCCAATTCGGGGCACTTTCGCACCCCGTCATAAACTGCAATGCTTGACCAATAATAACTCGGAATAAAAACACTTTCTCGATTGAAAACAAAAATCACCAATCGAGAATCTTAGACTTCTAAAAATTCGAATGGAGTTTGCATATCCCCCTCTGTCCAAGTGGCATATTGATTAAATAGCTTTTCCAATCGAATCGCATAAGCATCTTTAATTTGTTGGATTTGATTGTACGTCAGTCTTACAGGTTCATTATTTGCTGCAATCCAGACCGTCTCTTTATCCAGCATATTATTGCGCTCTGCATACCATAGCGTTTCATCCATGTTGTTCCGGTCAACTTGGCGAACTTGGAATTCATATCCATGAATAAAGATGTTTGATAGTTTTATTTCATCTCGCAAAGCTTGCGCCTTGTTCCGATGAAACTCCGCGATCACATTGTCAGGCTTTCTCTCGACAACTGGCGTCTTGGTAACGGTAAATTCTTCGTCATTGACCAAATAATCGTATTCACCATTATGAGTGTAATAATTAGCGTCGTATGGCACTTCAATCACTTCATAAACGGCGCGGCGATTTTGCATATCGATCACTGGCCGCGCTGGTGGCAACGTGGCAACTTCTTCACCATCTTCACCAATAGTGATTTCAGGAACAAAGTTCTCTACATCCACCAGCCATTGAAGATACTG
>NZ_JADDYG010000302.1:48818-50144 GCF_015163535.1 Vibrio sp. OPT46
ATCGTGGTTTACTTGAAAATCTTCCCAAGCAATTGCTCGTTCAAGCTCTGGCTTAACAACTTGCTCCCAAGACTTACGCTCACCGCGTCTTTGGTTTACATCATGAAAAGTAATCTCTTCAGGCTTATTAAGAACAATGACCGTGTATTGCTCGGTTATAGGGGAAGGTTCCTCCCCCTCTGTGTAGCCAATCACTCGTTCTCGAATATCTTCAGCATAGTAATGCCGGATATTCTCATCAATATCGGTTAAGGCCGTGTAGTCGGTATCAATGATCATAAATCCACCCCACTGACTTGAGAACCAGCACGAGCTTTATTCTTTGTGTAACCGTATGGAATGGCCAGCTCATGCGTACCATATAGACAAGTATCACCATTAAGGTTTATGAATGTTCCAGCACCGTCAATGATTCGAATTGTTGAATCGTCGCCCCAACCGTCACCTGTATATAGTTGAATTGTACTTACTGCATTTGAAGACTTACTTTTTATCATATTGTTTGCGTCAACATAGTAAGCAGTATAGTCCACTGGAATACTAGCCTCATTACCATTCCAAATAACGAGTCTGCCATTCAATGCACTTCCAGCAACGTCAACAAGATAAATAACACCACGCTTACGAAGCATTTGAGCACCAGTGTCAACAATTGGATTGGTGAACGGCTTGTAAACCAACTCATTCCAAGCAAAGTTTAATGAGCACTGTTGATTATTCGCAGTTTGATACCATAGAGCTTTAACTGCTGGAGAGTCATTGTTAGGGCGAGGTTTATCAAATGGCTCTACTTTTTTAAGGTCACCAACATGAATTTTACCATCATGCTGAATTGGTATATTAATCCAGTCAGATAAAGACATGCCGGCTCCACCAACACTTGAAGTTGGCACTTTGCCAATGAGAGATTCAACTAATAACGCCCCCCAAGTAATGGCATGAAACCCACCACTCTGTGCAACCGCACCTAATCCACCAGCACTATTCAACACAGGTTTGTTAGTAGAACCCTTAGTCTGTTTAGCAAAAGCTGTGTAAGTGAATGTGTATAGAATAGTTTTATCTGATGACCATCCACGGGTAGAGCCATTTAAGATTGAATTAAAGTTAGGCATTTCTCCAGAAGACCACGCGCCTGATGGAAGCTTATATATTCTAGTAGGAGTGCCTACTTTTACTTTGCGAGTAAAATCAATATCCCCAGCAGGTGCAGAGCTAGGCATGCCAGCCCAACCACCTAACCAACCATTTTTAAAAGAACCTTCATTCAAGATGACTGAAGGTTCAGCAAATAAATCTACTTGAGTGAAGTCACCTGATACAGGG
>NZ_JADDYG010000302.1:50201-79291 GCF_015163535.1 Vibrio sp. OPT46
ATGTTAGATTCAATTGTTACGACTAAATGGGCATCACCCGCAAGACGGTTAAATGTATCTAGTACATCAATAGCACCATTACGTATACCAGTGATTGTAGTGGTAACTAAAACTTGCTTAGTAGCAATGTCATATAACGAAACTTTACCCCCTACTTTGTAGAGATCCATAGTGTTAATTTCAGTGGCAATACTTGTAGCTTGAGGGGATGGAGTCTGCGCAATAGCTGGACTAATCCAAGTCCGTACTGCCAGTTCCTCACCTCGGTAAGTACCATTCACTACTTTCTGGAATATCTTAGAAGCTTCTTCTTTAGAAGACACATCCCAAGCAGGTAAACGGTAGTCAATTACACCACCTTGACCTGAAGCATAGATAGCATCATAGAACTTACCATCAGGACGTTTATTCTTACCGTGACTAATACGACCTGAACCCGGTGTTTTAGCAATTTGAGTAGTTGCACTTACTTCAGTAAAACACTTACCGGCACTAGTAATTCCACTTACTACGCGAGAATCATACCAAGGTAAGTCAGCAGCAACTCCCCACTTATGCCAAGCAGCGGCACCCATAGGATTAAAGCTAGGATGATAAGCACCTTGGTTCAATCTAGGAACTACACCGCATACATCGAAGTAACATTCATAATCCACACAGTTAGATGCATGTCTTGCAGTAAATACACCAAGTTCGGGCTTATCGTTGTATTGTTTTAACTGGTAAGAAGTAAAGTAACCAGTAGAACCAGTCATTACAACATCACCACCTGCTTGTGCTTTAACACGAGTGCCACCATCCCAGTTAAGGATATTTTCAGCAGTAGTTACACCAATACCAACAGGATTAATATTTCTCCACTTACCATTGCCAATACCAGCAATAGTACGTTGACGTACACGCCATTGAACAAGTCGGCCATCATCAAGTAAATAAATGTTGTGATCAGTATTAGAGACCAAAGCTCTCTTTTGATCATCAGTTGCAGCCCAAAAATCAACGCCTTTACCCTTCGAGGTTGTATCTCCATCGAATACCGAATAGTAGGTAATAGGACGATTCGATTCTTTTGTTGCAATCCCTTCGATGCTTGTTAATTTTGACTGAATACAACCATAAGGATAAACAAATGGATTGGCCTTGCTGATTTCTTCTAAGAAGTACTCAAAACCAAACATATCTACACGGTTGATTACTACTTCTTCTGTTAGTGGCCGGATATCTACAAGATGAACCAACATACTTGCAGTAGTACTACCTTTTGGCTGAATCAACAAAGAACGTGCAGCAGTAAAATCTAGCTCTACTTCGTTAACACCTTCGTGTAAATCAATTGCCTTATATGTACCAGCTACTGGTTGGTACTGTACTACAGGTCTAGCACCACCCTGCAAATCACTAATGACTATAGTAGCTTTAACTTTAGTTCTAGGGGAATCTGTAGGCGTTTTAGGTGATAACTGACCGTTAATTGAACCATTATTAGTAATACGTAAAGCGCCATTTTCAGGCGTCAATACAGCGTAATTACCATAAGTCCATTCAGATGTACCATTACGGAAATCAGCATTTTTAAGCCACCCCTCAAAGGCACGAGCTACAGCTTCATTAACTGAACCAGCAACGTCACCATACTTAGGGTCTACATCTTTAGTTAGGTCTAGTGTAGCTTTGCCTGAACCACGACAATTACCAGTCGAGTCATAAACAACTGTACCGATAGGAGCTTCAGGGAACTTAATAGCTACTCGCTTGTCTAGTTCATTAATACCAATAAGTTTAGAAATAAAGCCAGCAATAGTAGTTACAGGGAATGGAGTCTTAGATGTACCTGTTTGACCGCCGTCTGTAACACTACGACCCATACGAACTTTATTGGCTTGGTCGGTAATGGCTTCAGTAGTCCACATACCTTCATTGATAATAAAGTTATTAACATTGTTGGTATAACCAGTACCATAATGAACAAAACCACTAGCAGCAAACTCATTAGAAGCTAATGCTCTTTGAGCTTTCATGTTTGCTTCGCTTTGGCAATAGATTTGCCAACCAACATAACTACCGGATTTAATCTCTTCCGCTACTTGCTTTGTTTCATTCGCTAAGGCTTCAGTTTGCGTTTTCAGGGTTTGAGCATCGGTTTTACTTTGTGCTGCGCTTGTAGCTGAAGCAGCCGCTTGAGTAGCCTTTTGTGTTGCCGTTGATGCAGCTTGTTCGGCGCTCTGTTTTAGTGAAGTCATTTCACTAATTGCTGTGGTTGATTGCTGCGAAATGGCTGCTTTTTCTGTGGTAGCTAGATCCGTGATTTCGTTTTTGCTTGCACCAACTAAGGTGTTAATTGCACCCTTGCTCGTATCGGTAAGTGACGTAATGCTATTAGTGCCACCAGCAACTAGCTCTGAAATTTCACTCTTAATCGTTGTTGTAAGAGTTGTAATATCTTTTTTGCTCTTAGTGGCAAGCGCAGTGATCTCCTGCTTGCTAGTGCTTGTTAAAGCTGTGATTTCACCCTTAACGGTAGTCGCTTGCGTATCAATAGCCTTACTAATAGCAGTAGCTTTGGCATCAATTTCAGTTTTTGACGTAGTGACAAACTGTTGAATGTCCGTCTTCGAAGTGCCTACGAACTGCTCAATATCAGTTTTGGTTTGCTGAACTTGAGAGGCTTTTAAATCCACATCGCTTTCTGCTTTGCTCACTAAAGCCAACGTGTCCGCTGCATCAGCCGCATAGCTCTTCGCTGAATACTTACCTGGTTCGACTTCGACACCTTGCGCCGCATTAGAGTATTGACGAACAAGGTCTAGAGCCGCCTGTGTATTATCTAGATCGTTTTTAATACTTTCAGACTGAGCGATCAGGTTTGTGATATCTGACACCAATGTTTGAAGTGGCACAACCTCAATAGTTGAGCCGTCATCGGTGTGAATAAGAACCTTGTCAGCCGTTGATGTGTAATAACCTCGAAGGTCATCAAGCAACACTTGTTTTGAGTTGATAGCCGCCGCGACCATTGCGGCCACACGAGTTGCAATAGTTACTGAAGTATTTCGAATGATCGCATACTCACCATTTGCTGGTGGAACGCCAGTAAATGGCCTGAACAGTGACAAATGTTCGTTATCGGTGATCGATTCGACCTCATAAATACTGCCAGCTATGAACATGATATCGCCAGCTAGCGGTTTATTTCCGGCATCAACCCATAACGTACCAACGCCTACAACCTCTTTTGAGCCGTCGGTTACAGTTACCGTACCTCTTCGATACCAGCTACTACTCATTGTGCTCTACTCCAATTAATTAGCGTGGTTGGTTTTTGATATCAGCGCTCTTTTGTTGAACGATGCTATCTGCTTGGCTCTTGTCGCCTAGCATTGTTCTAAAGGCGTTTAATGCTGTGGTTGCACGAGCGGCGTTAGCGGTAAACTCCGCATCCTCACTAAATGCTCGGTAGACAAGCCACTCAATGATCGCGTTGTCGTACATCGGGTTTAGTTCGCATTTGGTTTCAGAGTCGTAATCGCTTTCAGTTATTGGCGTAGGCACTTTTGCAAATACGCACTCAATGGTTGTTCCAGAAACAACCGGAGGATACATATAGAACGTGGTTGGATTTCTGTCATCGTAAAGCCACGCCTTGGCCGCGCTAGCAAGAGGCTCTGAACGCCATTCAGGGCGATAATCATCAAGCATCTTCAAATCTACATTGCCAGAAATGGCCGCGCCGCCTTTGTTTCGCAGAACATCAACAACAAAACGGGCACCTACTGGAATTGTCTGAGTTGAACCCTCAACACAAACAAAGTCCTCATTGGCCGTTAGCGCATCAGATCGAATTGCTAGGATTGCTCGAACTGCCGAGTTGAACGCATCTACCCAAAACGCTTTATCCCAACGGATCATGTTTTTATCGACAACGAGACGAGCTGCCTCATCGATCAAGTGTTTGACCGGAGTGTTATTAGCAGACATACACACCTCTAGTAGAAATTGTGCTTACGCACTTTGTTTTTGAATGAATTGAAGTTGTCTTTGCTTATTCGGTAAGCGCGGCGATAACCCTCGATAAATTCACGCTCGTACATCAACGCGAGATCAGGGTTAAACCAATTTGTGCCAACCTGTAGTCGGAGTCGGTAAGCAGCGCCAGCCGCTAGAGCCTCACCGTAGTTTTCAACTAGGTATGAATTAAGGTTGTTCTCATCGAAATTTAGCTTTGGTTTTAGTACCGCCGTAACGGTCACCGCATCAAAGTCATTCGTGAATGTGAACTCGTTGGTTACAGGATCAAAAACGTAGTCGTCATTGACGTAAAGCGGAGAACCGCAATTACTCACTACGCTGTCAATTTTTAGAATTGCTGAATCGGTAGGAATGCCAGCAACCGGAATTTGCACACCAGACACAACGGCGGTCAATTTGACCTTTGTTTTTAGGAACTCTGATTTCTCGCAAAACTCGCGGTAAGAGTCGCGCAAGGCGTCATCCATCATGATATCGACAACGCCAGCGCAACGCTGGCGCACTAACCGATATAAATCAGATAGTGCGCTCATCATTAAGCCTCTGGAATACCGTGTTTAGCGTGTAGCTTGTCACGCACTGCCATGCGTAGAGCTGACGCATGTGTTTCGCCTTCTGGAACTTCCAACGCTAGCGGATCAATTGGAAGCTCTTCTGCTAGGATAACGGTTTCAAGTTTCGCCTTGGTGTATTTGGAAATGTTGACGACTTCGCCATCGACCATAACAAGCCAAGTGTTTGCTTTCTCTTCTTCAGCTTTTAGTTGCGCCGCTCGTTCCGCTAGTTGCTGGCGCTTTTGCTCTTCAGCTTGTAGGCTCTCGATTAGAGACTGAGCACTTTCAGGAGTAGCAAAACAAGATTTGATTTGCAGTAATCGGTGCGCCACTTGTTCCGGTACGCTGGTTGGTTCGCCACGGTTAAAGTAGTAGTCACGGCCAAGCGTGTTTACTTTTTTAATTGGCTTTTCACCGATCCAAACAATTTTCTTTTCTGCTGTCATAGTCAATACCCTTATGTGTATTCGATGTGTTGAGCTGCGGCCATTGCCACGGAACATGTAAAAAAGGCCAGCCAATTATCTGACTGGCCTGTTTTTCAACAGAGTGGACTATCTTAGATAGTGCCGACTGAAGTGGTGTAAATCGCTAGACGGATCTTATCTTCCGTAACTGCGGCACCTGCGAACGTTAGAACAAGACACTTATCTTTTTCAGCAACATCTTCTGACGGGAAGTATCCAGCCTCATCAGACGACAACGCACCTTTCGGAACTTCCGTGGCCGTACCGATCACATCTTCTAGCTTGGTGCCAACTTGAGGCGCATGAATACCATCACCTAGCAGCACTTCATTAAGCGATGCTTGTGCAGTCAAACTAGTAACCGCGTCGCCTTTGGTAAGGATCTTCACTTCCACCAGCTTCACGCCAGCCTCAAGGCTTGCTGCGATAACCGAGTCACCATCAGCAAGTGCCGGAACTTCAGCGAACATCACTGAAAGGTTACCGTGAGTACCGTTATAGACGTTTTGCTTAACGGCTGGTGATACTTTAACTGCCATTGCAATTCTCCTTTGATTCCGATGAATAAAGGCTGGCTAGATAGCCAGCCAGTCACTTATTACTTAGATAGACCGCCAACGGCTGTATCTAGCACCATTACGCCGTAGTCATTGATTCGGCCATTCTTCTCTTGGAAGCGAACTTTCTTAACGCCGCTCATCCAAGCGATAGACGTTTCACGACCGTTGCCATGGTCAACCTTCTCGGTGTGCATAGAGAACTGAGCACCGCTTGAAGATTTACCGTAAGCCACTGCTAGCGCTTGGCCGCCAAGTAGGATTGCGCGGTCAATTACTGTTTTTGCTTCGACTTCAGTTTCAGTACCGTTGCCGCTTGCTGCGCCAACTTTCACTTTAGAGCCAGCATTGAAACGTACTGGTTTACGGTATTGACGAACCAAGATGTTGCGCCACATTAGGCGGTCACCTTGGAATAGTGGATGCTTAAAGCCTTGCGAACGGTTAACCGCATTCGCGATTAGCTCTTGCACTTTGCCAGCACCTTGAACGTCAGCCCATAAGTCGGCCCATTGGCGCGGAGTAACAAATAGAACGTAGAAAGGCGATTCGCCGTAAAGCTCATCTGCTTCGAAGCGGATAGGCTTGATTGGGTGTGCCATTTCTTCTAGGTAAAGCGCAATTTCATCGATCTTCGCTAGGGTTAGCGTGTCGGCTGCCACGATTTCCGCAATACCTGTTGCGTCACCACCGAAGAAGTGACGATCCGCTGTAGGAGCGGTAACAGGGTTAACCATGATTTCACCAAACATTGAATGATCCGCAGTTGGAACAATCATGTCGGAAGGCATGAAGTCACCACGCGCACCAGCTAGGTGATACGTTGCGATTTCATCTTGCAGATCGTTGAAGTAGTTACCAAGCATTGTACGAGCTACTTGAAGTAGGTTTTGCTTGGTGCGTTGTTGAGCCATCTTACCGCCTGAATCGACGTTATGACGGCCTTGGTTAATGACTAATTCAAACTCAACTTTTGATAGAGACTCGCCACGACCTTCGATTTTTTTATCGCCCATCGTTGGCATACCGCCCAAGTTGTGGAACAAATCCATTTCAACTGTGTCACCAGCTTGTTTTGTAAGGTCGGTGATCATTACAACTGGCGCACCAGCTTCAGTTTGAGTTTTGTTTCGGTTGCGGTCTGCTGGCACTGCCTTTGGAGCTTTACCAGTTAGCATGTTTACAAAAGTGTTTTGGCGGCGCGTATGAGTAAACAGCGCGGCACCAAACGCTTTAGCAGCTTGAGCTTTAGTGATAGTAGTCATTATGAAATCCTCGACTAATCTAGAGCTATCACCGCTTGAGCTAGGAACTCTTCAACCTTCTCTGGCGACATATTGGCAAGTGATTGCTCAAGCGCTAGTGCGTCTTGATTCAACAATGCCTGATTAGCTGCCGCCGTAGTGTCCAGTGAAGAACCACCTAGACTAGACGGTGAATTAGGTACAACGGTTTGTTTTTCTGCCGTTTGTTGAGGTTGCTGCTGGCCTTGCTCGGCTTGTTTCTGTGCCTTTTCAGCATCAATTGACGCTTGAACCGGATCACCGAAAGCGGCCTTCACTCGGCGTTGCACTTCTGCAAAGCGTTCTTTTAGTGGCATGGCTTGGAACGCTGGATCATTCTTGAGCTTGTTGTCGATAACTAGGGCCATATCCCAACGGTCACGGTCACTCGATTCCCAAGTGCGAAGTTCTGTTAGTTCGTCAGCGTTTAGCGCGTTAGTAACTTCGTTAACTCCGTCATTGGCTTCTTGTTGAGTGGTCGCAGCCTTACTTTGAAAACGCTTAACTAGCGCCGTTAGTAAATTTGCCGCCGTTTCTGGTAACTCATCACGCAGCGCATTGAGCGCATTTTCATCATTCAGCAATTCTTCAGGTAGCTTTTCAGGCGTAATGCCAGCTTCTTCTAATTGCTTGGTGTATAGCTGTAGTTTTTCCTTGGCGGTTGTAGCTTCACTTAACTGTTGCTCTAGCTCCTGCATACGGCTTGACGCTTCGCTCGCCTGATTGCGAGCCTTTTCTAGAACTGCATAAGGAATCGTATGTTTACCGTCCTTACTTGCTACCGCTGCATTGTCTGGATCAACTTCAATGTAGAGCTTGCCGTCAATCTCTCGAACCCCAATGCTATCTTTGGCCGCATTCGTTTTAGGCTCTTGGCCCTGTTCTGATTTATCTAGGTTGGCGTCACCTTTTGGCTGAGTAGTGTCAATAACACTTGGTAGTGCCTCATCTTCCTCGCCTACGCCCATTTCGTTATCAGTCGAATGGTTGTCTTGGTCATTTTCACCGCTGAGAACGCCCAAATCGTCATCTAGGTCAATTTCATCTAGCAGTGCGTCAATGTCTTCGACGTTGCCAGTTAATAGTGCTTGGTCAAGTTCTATAGTCATAATCCCCTCATGTGCGCTTATCGCTGCGCTTGCGTCTGGTTTGTGCTTATCGCCGCACTTGCGAACAAGAAAGCCAGCTAACGCAATCGCGCTAACTGGCTTTTTTATGTTCTCGTGTTGCGTTAGTTTTTCGCCGCACACTCAATTTGCTGATAAATGTACCACAAATTTACGAATGCAAACTAAAAATTAACGTTCGATGATTATCTAGGCGTAGCGAGTCTCACCTGATTTAGTAAACAACAGGATTGCATTCTCTGGTGCATCTTCTGGTAAGTTGAACACATCCAAGTGCAACCAGCTCACACCTTCTTCCATTCTCGTTAGATAAGGGAATCGGTCTTTGTGTTTAATAATCAAATCACGCAACTCTTGAGCCGTGTAATGATTACTAATTAAATCAACAGCTTGCCCTCTGCCATGCGCAGAGAATGGAGTGAAATGTTTGTCACTCGCAAGTCGCAAACCTGAGTAACCACGAGATCCACCAGCTTTCCAGTTGTTACAGATAAGCGCCGCTTTCTTCGGATCGATTTCACTAAGTAGCGTTCGCAGCTCATCAATGGTGATCAGCAATCGAGCATCCATACCAAGCATGGCCTTTTCACCACGCGCCTGATAAGCAGCTTTGCTCACAAGTTCCCAAGTCTTGAACCATTTAGGTCGATAGCTTCTTAGTCGTTTGTCATACATGGCTTTTCTCTCCAAACAATTACGTCTTATGCGCTCATCTTTCTGTAAGCTTCTAGCTTGTAGATCTCTTCGAATGTGTTGTTAAAACTCACTTGTCGGCCAATCTGGTCACGCCAGTTTTCAGGGTCGATACAAGTTGCTGGTTTACCAACAACAACAAAGCCGCCTTTCATCTTGATGCCGCAATACATGAATTTATTACCTGCAAGCGTGACGGTTTGAAAATCAATCTCTTCAATTCGATCAACAATGTCTTGAGGCTTTACACGTTTGCCAGTGCAACCTAGCTCTTCCATCATTTCTTGAATTTCAGTATTCGGCTTAAACTCGGCTGGTAATTTCATTTACTTACTTCCCCCACTTCATAAACTTCATTGGTTGCTTTGTTCGACCTAAGCCCTGCATCATCGTTGAGCCTAGCCAAAACACGATAGCCGTTGAGAACGCGCCCATTACCTGACCTGCGATCATGATAATTAGTTGCTCGTATGATTTTGGAACCGTCCACCAAAACAATGAGCAAAACATACCTGACACCATGACACACAAGATCAGAGTTAACGCTGAAGGCATCCAGTGATCGCCGTGTGCGTCTCTCGCGTCTTGTGTGTCTGTTAGCTGCATAGATAACTGGTTAAGCGCCATTTCTTGCAACTTAACTGCGTGTTGATTCTGAAACTCAATAATCTTTGTTAGAGCTTCAGGGTTTTCTATCAGCTCTTTGATAACGGCGTCCGGTGTATCTTTGACACCAAGAACGCCAGCGATCAGAGTACCTATTGTTTTACCAGTGGCACCGCCAAGTAATGAACCAACCAAAGGGGCGGATTCGCCCACGATGTTTTTAACTTGTTCCCACACTTCTAGTTACCTCTTACATTTAGATTTGAAGGTTTAGCAATTGCTGGTCGATGTTCGCTAATATTGCATTAACTGTGCTATCTGCTTGTGCTTTGACTTCTGCGACCTCCTGTAAAACTTTCGCAGTTTCGGCCTCAACCTTGTTGTCTTTAACGTCTTGGCTTTCTGCATCACGTTGTAGTTTGGCAATCTTGGCCTGTAGTTCTTCAACCTTGGCCGCGCCTAAAGCAACCTCGTTTTGTAGCTGCTGCATTTGAATTTCAGCCATTTCTTGCTGCTTGCGTTGTTCTTCCTGCATAGCTGCTTGTTCTTCTGGCGTCATATCTTCCGGCGCTTTTGGAATGTTTAGAGTTTGTCTGATACGGTTCAGGATCTCTTGCTTGTTAGGTACATCCATTAACTCGATAACCATATCTAGCGTTGCCATTTGAATTTGTGGTGGCAACTGAGCAACTAGCGCGGTTAGTTGTTGAGCCATTTGAGCGCGGAATGTAGCAGTTTGCTGGATTGGAGCTTGAGCAATATGACCTTTCCAACGCTTAACGTCGTTGGTCACTGTGCCGTCGTCATTGGTCACGTTTAGGTGAATGACTTTGCGCTTATGAGCGTCTTGCTTGTTGACCGTTACAGCGATATTGCTTTGCTTCGCTAGGTCTTCGATTAGGTAGGCCATCAACAGATCAGCCACTCGTGTTCTCGAATAGTGATAGTTGTCATTAATCTCTGCTAGCGTAGTCGCGCCTTGTTCTACTAGCGAGTTAATAGCAACTCCGCTGGTGGCTGAAGAGTCTTGGCCCAACATTGCATTGTAGATACCAGCAACGTCTTGGATTTGCTTCATTGAGTCCTGCATAACAGTAAACTGCTGACTCGCAATATTGAAATCTTGCTGAATCTGGATAGCTTCGCTTATTGATTTCTTGTTCTTGCGATCAGGGTTTAACTCAATGTAACCGTCTGCGCGTTCGACCTCTTCTAGCAAGTCCTCGCGGCTCATATTGGTTGCGTCTTGGTCTGCAATGACACGTTTAGCTTGTAGCAACCACGTAAGCTTCATACGACGATAGTTGATCTCATCTTGAGCACTAATCATTCGGCTTACAACACCATAAGGTTGGCCGGATTTATCCATTCGATAACCGAAGAACGGAACAATTGGAAAGTATCCGCTCGGTGCAACTGATTTACGATCAATGATTCTATGAATACCAACAAACCACGCTTCGCGTACTGCTGACCATGTAGCAATTCGTGGTTTAAATGTACCCATTTTTACGCCAACGGCTTGAGCGATATTATTTGGATTGTATTCAACTGTTCGGCCATTCTTTAGGTCGATGACATAACCGCGTCTAAATGTTCGGTAGTAGATAACCTGTAAGCAGATACGGCCACGCGCCTGATCTAACCATTCAGACGTATTTCGATCCCAACTCTCAAATTCATGGTAAGCAGCAAGCAAATCTTGGTCTTGCTCTTCGTAGCTTTCAAGGTTTGCAAAGTCTTCCCAATTATTCATTGCTTGGCGAATGATTTCGGCGTGTTCAGGGAAATGAGCAATAGCCTCGTCAACGTCTACCCAACGTTTACGCAGCAACCATCGAGCATCAGACAAATCGGCCTCTTGAGCGTTCCAGTCCCACCACATTTCCTGACGGCGAACTGGCTTGATGTTGTAGCCACCACCATAGAAAGGATCGTCATTTCTGGTAACTTCTACCCAACCAATACCAGCTTTAATTTGTGAAGCGTAAGCGTCGGCATTAGCGCGATCAGCTCGTGCAAGTCGCCACGCATCTTTAAACTTCTCCTGAAGTGCATCGCGTAGCTCTTCGCCGTCATCGTCATCGGCTGTAAGTACAAGATCAGTTCGTGTTCTTGCTTCCATACCTAAAACGGCGTCAATAGCTGGCGCTATTAGGTTATTGATAATGATCGGTTGTCCACGTTCTTCGTAAACTTGTTTTACTTCCGGCGCTAGTTGGTTGCCGTCGTAGTAATCACAACACTTTTGCGCTGGGTCGCGCCAGTTTGGTTGTGCTTCCACGTTTGAGACTAATCGGCGTAATTGAGCAAGGTTAAAGCCCTTGCCGTCATGCTCCGCATGGTCTTCATTCCAAGCCATAAATTCTCCCCTCACTTAGTACGCCAATCGCTTGATCGCTTGGTGCGTGGCTGTAACTTGGTCATGGTTCTAGGCATTCGAACAACCATTTCTAGCGCAATCGCATAGCTCATCACTTGGTCATCAAATGCGCCTTCAATTGCGTTCATGCTTCCTTTGGAGTCATAAACGTAGGTATTCAGCTCTGTAACTGTCCCGATCCATCGAATGCCCGACGTATTATTGCGCAATTGCTCATTTAAGTTTGAAATAATTATCGGCTTGGATTTACGAGTGGTAAGCCAGCCTAATCGTCCTGTTTCTTCGTCCTCGTCTTCCTTGTCGTGGTGTTCTTCTTGGTAGATTCTGGATATTGGATAGATATCGCGTAGAACGTTTAAAACGGCGTGGCCGTGGTTGTTTCGTTCTGGCGCAGCGTAGGCCGCTCTACCGTTTTTACCTGCGTACATCTTGCCAATGATTGCGATAATCTTTGCAAACTGATCTGTGTCGATATGACCAAACCAATGAGCAACTTGATTGCCAGTTTCGTCCAGCACATCAATTGAACCTCTGTCCCCATGTTCCAGACCTTCCGCAACGTCAGCGCCAAGGGCGTAATCCTTTTCTGGATCAGGCAATTCCCAAATAAGCAAATAGCCCTGTAGTCCGTTCTGCATGTTCTCGCTTTTACCTTCACGGTTTACGCTATCTCGAACATCAAACATTGCGCCTGTCTCTGGATTAACGTCATAGACAAGCAACGGCTTGGAGCAAGCTGACTCCGCAGCCATACAGGAAGGAGCGCTAAATACACGACGGCCTGACGTTAAGAACGCCTCTTGTGGTGTACTTGGATACTCTTGTTTTGTGTACTCTTCGTAGTGGTTATAGGTTTCGACATACCACTGCTTTTGCTCATCCGATAACGGTCTACCCAAGTGACGGATCACGAATGGCTCAATCGACTTAAAGTATTCAATAAAGTATTTGGATAACTTCAATCCGCCTAATGGCAATGGTGAGTAATATCTAGGATGAGTGAACCAAGGAATGAATCTAAAGTGAAAGTCTTTAGCACCCAACTTCACTCCGCTATGTGCTCGTTCCTCGGCTTTCTTACACAACTCAAAAAAGAGTCCTGCCGCGCCTTCTGCCGTCGATTCAATAAAGAGTTTGCAACCTTCGTGAACAGTAGGCATCGAACCTGTTTGGATCTCTTTGGCCTTTTGTGGGTAACCTGCACAAATACGGCCCAACTCTGAAATATGTAGAAACTGCAACGTACCGGAACGGAATGACGTTGCAACACGGATTCGTGAACCATTGGAAAAACTGAGTCGGCCACCGTTAGCGCCACCAGCTCGTTGAACTACACGAATGCGAGAACGCAAGTAATTAGGCAAATTGTTATATGGAAAGACAACCTTTGTCTGGAAGATAGCGCCAGCACTTTCCAAATCCTGCGCGATAATACCTGCGGCATAGTTCTTATTGAATAAACACGAGTCCAGCGCGTACAAGTCGATAAAGGTACTAAAGCCCAACTGACGCGCTTTAAGAATCAATTCAAAGGTATGGGCTGTTTCAAAGAGATCTCTCTGAGCGTCACGCATTCGAAACGTGACAACGCGACCTTTATCATTCTCTATCTTGTAAAGGTTGTTTAAGCGCCATTCCTTACAGGTCATATAGTTCCTGAAGTAACGGCGCTTCTCTGGCCGTGAAAGCGCTTTGAATTGCTGATCGGTAAGCGCTGGCATAACTAGGTTTATGCCACGGCCATTAATAGAATCCTTATACGGCTGAATACCATCATTCATCATCGTTCAACACTCCACCTTTATCTTTGAAGCGCTGAATGATTTCATCGTCATCCAAATCTTGAACTTCATCTAGCAACATACCTAGATCATCATCGTCGCCTAGACCTTCACGTTGTTTCTGGTCGAGATCATGACGAGCAAGCGCAGCTTGAGCCTTAGCCTTGTCAGTATTCGCTTCGGCCAACGCAATGCCTTTGCGTTTAAGGTTGGTATCAACTTCGACTTGTGTGGTTTGAGCGATAACCTTGCTTATTGCTCGATTGGTTAATCGACGGTTCGCCATTTGGCCCTCTAAATACTCAAGCTTTCCGGTGTGGTGGCAAACCATGCCAAAACTCGACTCGATTCGTTTCTCAAGTCGGTCAATAAACTCCTGCTCTAGTTCTGTAGGTTTATCGCCACGTTCTTCCAGCTCTTTGAGGAAGTCAGCTAATTCATCTTTGTATTGCGTGTAGCACTCAAGCGCCTGAAGAGCGGCAAGCTTATGCACTTCTAACTTAAATTCGTCATCGACTTGATGAGAGTATTTAACTAGGTTGCCAAATGCTTTAGTCATCAAGCCATGCACGAAAGCGTTGCTATTTCCCTTTGGAGCGCCAGCGCCAGCTCGACGGCCACCGTGTCCATTTTTGGCACTTGATTGATTCGCGGTTTTCTTGCGTTTGATTTTGGTTTTGGGCGGTGTGATCCCTTTGGGTTGTAATTTTTCGCCCTGAACTTCTTCGTTGTTCGCGTTCTGTTCGCTTGGTTTGTTCTCTTTTCTCTGTAACAGTTTGTTATTTAAGTATTTTCTTGCTGTGGAGTAGACTAAACCATTGCGAACACAAAACGTCTTAACGTCAACGCCAGTTTCTTCGTATTCGCTAAGGTATTGTTTTTTAATGCGTTCCCAATTAATTCTCGCCACTTCTCTAACTCCGAGTGTTCAATTGCGTCAACATATTATCACTGTTCAGTGTTCATTGTTTTCGTTCGGTGATCAAAGGCGCGTTCTAACCAGCCTCTAAGCTGGCCTAAGTTGTCCGATGCAATCTCAATAACAATCCAGCCTAAAAGCTGCGCTTCGTTCATCTTCTCTCTGTCGTTTGCAAAGCCAACGCCGCGAGTGTGACGCCCACTTGAATGAGTACCGCCGTGAACCTCCAAGGCAATCTTTAAGTCGGGCCAAGCGTAATCCATTCGCCATTTGCGAGTCGGATGAAATAGAACTTCAGTTTGATATGGTGGCAAGCCGATAAGGTTGCGCTGAACACGCGCATGTAGCTTCTGGTAAGCCTTGCTAATGTCCCTTTGCTGTTTGGTCGGTGTTTTGGCTTGGCTTTCGATAAAAGCCTTTCCTAAGTGTCTGACGGGGATATAAACGGCCATATCTGTTCTCACCTGTGAACTTTATGACACGAATGATAACAAAAAAAGCCAGCATTAAAGCTGACTTGTTTAGTTTAAATACATGATCGAGGATTATTTTTTACCTTTAAATACACCTCGTTTACGAGCGATGAATACACCCATAAAAAGAATGGCAAAGTATTCCACGGCTATTAAGATGCAATTGAACATTTCTTGAGTCATTGCTTCAGCCTTCATGCTAACAACCTCCCGAACAAATAATTACTCTACATCTACATGGTTCATGTGGAACTCAATCAGATATTCCTCATCTTCTTGGTAGAACTGCAAAGAGTAGTCTGAGCGTTCGATACATTTGAATTTGCTGTTCTCTTCCATATCCGGCGCGTAAAAGTCGTATTTCTTGTTTAGGAATGCTTTCACTCTTTCTTTGCTAGAGAAGTAATTAGTATGCGCTGATAGCGGTTCACCTCGCTTAGTAGAAACGCGCACCACTTCATAGATAGTAATGCCTTGGCGGTATTCTGGACGCTCACACTCAAACACTTCTAGGCGGTTTTGCTTCCAAGCAAGGGCTTTGATTGCGTTCCCCTTAACGGCTTCCAATGCTTCACGCGCTTCGTTCTCTGAATCCCAAGAACCACACCAGCAGTAAGCAATGTCTAAGCAATCTTGTTGGATTGGTGACGCTTCGTTGTAGAAGTTACAAACGGCCTTTGCAGTTGCCTCAACGCCAGATTTAGAAAGATTCATTAGTAGATTGCCTGTTTGCGCCACCAGCTCTTTAAGATCAGCAATAGCAGCAGTAGCCAGTTTGATTTGTTTTTCTTTTAAGTTGGTCATTTTGGTCATCCTCGTGTCGAAAGGTGCAATTTTGTTTGCATGTAAAATATAGCTCCGCCGTTTTCGTTTGTAAACAAAAAGACACGAACGAAAACAAAATATTTTTTGAGGATGATCAAAAAAGGCCGCTATTGCGACCTTTAGGCATAAAAAAACCGCCTCGAAAGGCGGCTTTTAATCATCAGTTTTATAAGAACCGGATGCAGTAGTCCACTAGGGTTTTCTGCAAATCTTGCTTATCACTAATCAAAACCATGGCGTAAACCGTATCTGTCGCATCGTCGTATTGATAGATAAGTTTGAACCCATCAAAACTAAACTGACGAAAGTGATACACTCCAAGCTGAGTTAGCTCATAACAAGCCGGATATATGGCCGGATTGCTCTCAACGTTCTGCTCGAACGTCTCAATCAAATTTTCAACTCTCTCTACTACGCTAGTGGAATCATTCCATTGTGAGTAGTAGTCAATACGTTCTTCTGCTGTGTTAGCGAACGTTTCCGTATAAACAACATTGGCCATCTTATGGTCACCTTATGATTTCTTGGCGGCCAATCTCTCCTTAAACGAACTCGATGACATTGTGCGACCTTGGGCTACGTCCTTGCTACTGATAGTAACAAGCTTCATCAAGGCTACTGCTTGATCGCGCTTTAGTCGTTCTTCGTATGATTCCACCACATAAATCGGCTTACCGTTTTGTGTGATCGTCATCGCTTCATCCAGTGGGAGATCGGCTGCATTTTTCTTTAAGTAGCTTACCGTCTCAGTGCGCATGGTTCTTCCTTCGGTATAAAAAATCATAGAACGCACCTAGATTTGGAGATATCAAAGTCTAGGTTCATTTGTTTGCGTTACTAACTATACACCAAAACCGAGATTAGTCCAAATTTAAACTAAATTTAGCTTGCACCCAACTCAGATTGAACGATTAAGTGCTCTTTATGCTTATTAACCATAAAAACGCCTATTTGAAAGAGCTTTTGCAATAGGTATTGCACACTCATTTATGCCTTATTTTTGGTTATCACTGATGCTAATTAACTTCATTTGGATAAAATTTTCCCTTACCGACAGTTATCCTAGGTAGTCGAAGTAAACTTTTTAAACTATCCGTCATTTTGTAATCCAATACCCATTACCTCTCATTAACCTATTGATTATCAATTGAACTGTAATTGGAAAGGTTGCATGATAGGAGTATGGAAGACGGAAAGCGTTATACGTAGTCAGAGGAAAATAACAAAGAATGAATTGGATACCAGGTAATACTAAACAGGGAACATTCACCATCGTGATTTTCATCCTACTGTTAGTATGTATCCGAGTTGGTTTCTACATAAACGAACCTGCGGAGTACTTTTCAGGAAACCTGTTGCCAGAATTGACTGGGATGCTGATCGAGCTATGCATTATATTGTTCATCGTAGATCGCTGGCAGGAACAAAACCGAATACAGCTTTTAATCATCAAAGAGAAGCGTCTACGTGAGTATCTGATTTTTTTCTTGCGACACGGATTTAAAACATTACCCCGCAAGTATCGTGTAGGTAACTTTTATGGTGAAGAACATAAGCAGAACATTGAGTACCTCGACAATTTGTTCGATTTTATCAAAGCAAATGGCCTAGCTACTCAAGAAATTGATGCCATTCGTTCTCAATGTGACATTGACCTAAATACTTTTGGTAACTTGCTTCCGGTCGCGTCTGAATTAACTGATGGCCACTTCAAAGCATGGTCTCGCATCGTGTATTTCATGGTACGTATATCTAAAGGTTTGGGTGATGATGAAGAGAGTATTAAATATATAATCACAAATATTAGACATTATGAAAACGCATCCCATGCAAGTGGTATATATGTGGGGTCAAAAAGCGTATAATAAAGCGCTTAAGACGGATTCCCATTGCTTGGTATTTTCGGTTTGGTTCAAATTCAACTTTAGTGTTTTCTGCACAATGGTTTAGGTAAGGTGGTAGCGTTGCTCACCACTTACGTTATGTTTATTAAGGAACTAGGTATGTATGAAGAAAAACTCAATATTCCAAAGGGCCATAAGCTTGTCAGAAAAAGTAGCAAAAGTGAGCAAAGAAAAGGTCGTGATACTGACATTTATGGTTATGACGAACTAGATCAAAACGGGCAGCTAATCGCCAAGTATATCGTAAGGGATAGTATGAGCATCTATCCTCCTCAAAGCACTATAGTATCATTCGTCAAATATGATATTGATGGAAAAGAAATTGAAAAAGGCACCTTATGAGAACTAAACAAATATTTTATAACGTTCGTGGGCATGATGATGAAACATATATCTTTCTAGATAGGTTAGATGATGGTACATATCAAGTAAGGCAAGGTACATCGAAACCTGTAAGTCATTTTAAATGGGAAGAAAACAGTACCACTATATCTCTAGATGAATTTCTTGCTCACAATGAGTTATATCGGCCCCGTGTAGAACAGTTGATAGCAGAATTTGAAACAGAATAAACATAAAAATCTGTTTAAGAGCAATTCGCAACGCGTGGCATTTTTCACTATGCGTTGAGTTTAGAGTTTAAGTTGGTATTCGGCAGCTTCGGTATTGCGTTGCTCACACCTTAACAGGACATTAGAGTCTAGGAGAATAAATGGAGGTCCAATTGGAATTCTCTGACTGGGTAGCTGGAGCTGCACTTTTAGTGTCTCTTCTCACACTCTATCGTAGTAGTTATTACTCTTCATTTGTGTTCGGTGCTCGATTAGTTGAGATTAATCGTCGATACAAAGAAAGTGCGGGAACTGTAGTAAAAGATGAGCTCGCTTGTAAGTTTATTATGTCAAATACAGGAAATACATCAGTATTTGTCGATAGGCTTGTTGTTCAACTTGGGGAACACGAAATTGTAAGTTCTACAGAGTTTTCCTATGACATTAAGCAATTACTGAGCCCGGGCGAAACCACATCTCAAACCATTGATTTAAAATCACTAAACTTTTCTGAAGGTCAGTCTTACACCTTTACATTTTCTATCTACAATGCTGCTGTATCAAGGTTTCATGCACAAGATACAATAAAAGTCATGAAGTCAGACCCAATGATGGCTAATGTTACTTTCAATAGGTTCTGTCGATTTAAATTCAAACTCACAAGTTTTTCATTTGTTAAACGTTGGAGAGTTTGGAGAAACAGTAAAAAGTACAACTTACAATCTGTTCAAGAGTGATTTGGCACAGGTGGCATTTTTGCTATGCGTTGCGTTTAGTATTGCGGTAACATCGGTATCGAGTTGCCCACATCTTAACAGGGCTTAAAAAATTTAGGTTGATGAACTGTTTTACAGAAGTAATATTCAAACAAAAGTGGTTAAAAATAAAGCTATGAATTTTGCAGGGCGTAATTGGTATTATAGTTATCGAGAGTTATTCTCAATAGGTACCGAGAAAAAATTCAATAAAGCGTCCAATGATATTGCTAGTCGCTATGCATTACTAACCAAGTCTTGGAATGAAGAGCTTAATTCACAATGGACCTCACGAACTTACTTGTCTACTAAAATGATCCTCAATGCGACTGTGCTGTTAAAGCAGCGAGAGTTTGCACAAGAGTCGAATCTACGTGTGGCTGTTCCATACCTTGAATATTATGCTATTTTGTCTTTGCTTCGTGGTGTGGTTTTTATGCTTCCTGATAAAGATTGGGAAGATGGTAAGCTCATTGAAATTTCTCACGCAAAAGCAATTAGTTTAACGTGTGATTGGGTTGCTAAGTTTGATCAAGAGAAAGCTAAAGAAGTTAAGAGCTTTTGTAACCAGCTAAAAGCTCAGCGAGAACTTATATCATATAGAGCACCAGCTAGTGGAGATGCTAACCTTGGATTTGATTATGATATTGAACACTTTGCAACGTTATTAGCTGAAGTTGCACAGTTTAGCTCTGAACTACTCGAGTCATCTATTAAGAAAAATACTTCCAAGGATGACCATGTTTTGCTAAACAAACATGCAGAGCAAGTATGTAATATAGAAATTGAAGGTTTCGAGTTCCATGATCGTGAAGATCGCCATCGTATGAACTATGTACGACGTAAGCAGCCGCATCCATTAAATTTAGAATTATTTATGACAGAAGGGCAGGTTGAAGATTTCATTGGTGCTTGGGATACTGACAATCATGAAGAAGGAACTGAAGAACAGATGTTTTACTCAGGTTCTCCGTTAAGCTGGCAAGATATATTCGACGTGCCATAAATCCTCTAATAAACTGTTCAAGATGGACTCCCAACGCGTGGTATTTCCGGTTTGCGTTGAGTTCAGTGATTAAGTCACTTTGCGTTAGCTTTTGTATAGCGATCCTGCCCCCTAATGCGTCGCTATATTATTTGGAGACTGTGGTGGGACATCAGTTTAAATTTCACATCGAAAGTCGCTTCACTTGATGGTCAGTATTGATGGTTTCACGCAGTGAGACCATCGCCTTACTAAGTCTACAGGGATAGAACAGCGTACACACCCGTATACACGGTATGTACGCTCTGCATGCATTCGTTCACACGCAAATAGACATGGTTTTACTGAATACTCAATCTCGGTGGCCGATATAACTATCGTTCCAACATGGAAAGTTTGTTTTCGATATCTTTGGCAATGACTTGCAGCTTGCTGGAAAGCCGTGATCGAATGATGCACATAAGAATCTGCTTATCTTTTTTGTACCAAGTGTAAAGCGTATTACGGCCTCGCCCCGACTCGTCCTCAAGGTCGGCAACTGTTAAACCAAACTGCTTTAAATACTCCGCTAGATCGTATCCCATAGGCTCAAACCGTCTTTAGATGCTCATTACACTCTTTAATAACGTCCACCAGCTTCTCTATCGTTAAAGAGCTGGCCGAACGCCCCTCAAATTCAGCAAATAACTCGTGCAATACCATGCACTTTGTTTGCTGCTTTAGAAACTTTGCTTCGTCTAGCATTCGGGTAAGGCGCTTGATTGCCTCTGCCTTGCGAATAACTAACTGAACCGCGCTTAACTTAGGCGCACTCAAATAACCGATCACGGCACCTAAATCGCGCTCTAATTGCTTAATCTCACTCACGCTCATCGGTTTTTGCCTCTTCTTCGATATATTCCGAAACAGTCTCGTTAAAGAACACCGTGAAATCCGCACGAAAATCACTAGGAACGTCGTAACCAAGCTCCATAACGTATTCGCAAGCTTCCGAGAACTTAGGGCAATCTGGATACATCAGAATGATTTTAGCCAGTTCAAAACACGTAATTTCTGCGTTTTTTTGACTGACGGCATGATTAACAAGCGATTGCCAAGCAATGTGATTCGTCACTGAGTAATTGCAAAACTGCGGCTTAGTTTGAATGGCCGCTTTAACTAGAGTCGGCAACGTTCCGGTGCGCTCTGCAATTACGTTCGCCAGAATGGTTTTCATTGAGTCGCAATTTAAGTCAAACCATAGGGCGTCAAGCTCCGCTTGGTCGCTGTAGGCTAGTTGGACGTAAGCGCTTGCAAATTCTGGATTATCAAAACCAAGTACGTCTTGAAAAACAATGGTCGCTGCGTCAATGGTATTCACTACTTTCTCCTTAGCTGTCTTGCTTACTAACTTCGCCTAGTTCGGCCTCTTCCGGTGTAACTGCGTCGATAACAGTTATCTGGCCGGACTCTTCAAGCAACTTACTGAGTCGGGCCACTTCTTCTTGTAGTTCTTTGATTTGGCTTTCTTGTTGCTTGGTTCGGAGTAAGTAATAATTCGAGTTAGCGATACCAAAAGAAATGTTTTCCATAACGATGTTCGATACATCCTCATGGTCATGTAGAAGAGCCAAGGCTTTAGCCGCTGCTAAGGAACAAAGCTCACTAACGCTAACAGGTTGCAGCGTGTTGGCTTCCATCTGTTTAAGTAGTGATCTTGATTTCGAAAGAATCCCCTCTGCTAGTAGCTGTTCTTGCGTTGACAGTACAATCTCGCGTGTCATAGCTGGATATTTCCTCGTTGTTCTCGTAGATAGTGACAGACTTGTACGAACCGACTAGCTTGGCTAGCCGGATCATAAACTCATCAAGGTTTAAGCGTTTCGCATCAGTGAATACGATTTGACGAGCTTGAAGTAGTTCGGATCTTTTCTGCTCCGTCGTCTTTTGATTCGTCGCTTTCATTGTGGTGTTCAGAATCCTTGCATTGGCAATCTTCACAATCGCACTCTGTAAGTTTCACGCTGCTCAAATCCACACCTGCCATCTTTGCAAGAGCAATAGCTGTTACCTTTGGAAGAAGTTGAGGCATAAGCTCTTTGATCACCTCGTTCAAAGCACAACCGATGTGATCAGCGAGATTATTGTTAACCGTAGGAAACTGTTCGTGTTTAATGCCTAGACCTACTCTTTCATCATCCTGAATCTCTGGATTAATGGTTAAGGCGATTTTAAAACCGTCCCTTTGCACAAACTCTTCAAGAAAGTTCATTAGTTCTGGTCGTGTTTTGCTGTTTAGCACTTTTTGGTCGGTCATTTGTTCATACCTATTTGTTGAATTAGCCACAAAGGGCTTAGAAGAAAGCCGCTCGTCATAAGCAGCGTTCCAATCAAAAAAATTATGGTCGATGTCTTACTTGTTAACTTTCGATTCATAGAATCATAGAACGACAACACCGAAATCATAAAAAGAGCGTGACCAACAGAGAAGATCACGAATCCAAACAAAACAACAATCAAGCCTATTTTCCCCTGTGTTTTGTCTGGTAATACCTTGCGTCACTTTGTGTTGCGCCATTGTGCCATAGCAATAATTTCTTTTGTTGGCGCTAGCTGGTGGCGGCCAAATGGGATTTTGTTTTGTCGCATTATCTCGATGACTTTAGGAACTAAGTGGATACTTAGCCCTACTACTCGGTAATGCTCAATCTGTGGAATTGCTCGGCCTAGCTCGAACGCTAGGTACTCAACTGCATCTTGCTCTGAGCAATGTCTATGGATAGAAAGGAGACGAATAGCTGCGTTAAATCCTATTGCCGCGATTTCATCTCTCGGTGAAACTTTGTTTTTGGTCATGTCAGTCATACCTTGCAATATTCATTGAACAAAAATAATTGTATCCGTTCGATGATTATACAAACAAACCTAAATATTGGAATTTATGTTTTCAAAAATGTTGCGTTGCTTCGCGTCCTCTCGCACCAACTCTTCAAAGCTCCATATTCCGGTAAGCTCTCCAATCTGATCGAGCGCTTCTAGTGGCAATTTAGACCACGCATATTCCACCAGCTCTAAATCTGTACCAACCTTGTTGAAGAATAATTGCTTGCGACTACCTAGCGGATCGTGTCGTACTGGTTCGCCTTCTGGTATTGGGTTGCCGCCAGTTGCGCCTCGATGGTGAACGGGACAAAGGCCATAACCAAAAAAGTGAGCTAGTGGCTTAACCGCACCTTTCTCACTCGAATGATGAAACTCAACGTATTCCAACGGTTCAGGCCAATCATTCGGGTGACCAAGCTTATCGCAAGCTATACAACCACAACGTTGAATCACGGCCTGTCCATAGATCTGTTCTGCCTTTGTCGGTTTGCGACCTTTCATTGCTCTTCTCCTGTTTTCTAGGCACAAAAAAAGCGCTGCATTCACTGAATGCAACGCTCTAACTCAAAAGCGATACTCTAAAGCGTCACTGTTAACGCCTCGGCTTGTTCTTTTAGATCTTCAATCATGGCTCTTGGATAGGAACCAAGCTCCTGAATGTTGATAGGCAGTAACGTATCTGCGTCAACTCCTAAGTGATCGGCTATAGCGGCCATTATTTTCTTAGTTGAGTAAGGCTTCATTCTCTGGCTCAAAGCAACTTGCTGATAGCCAGCTTGCGCAAACACGCCTTTTTTGTAGTAGTGATAAGTGATCAGGTAGTAGGTTAATACTTGGTTCGGATTACTCATCTAATGCGTTCCCCTAAATGACTGCTAATGTTTCTTGGTATTTTTTGAATAGTTCTAACACTCGCCCTTTGGCCGCAAATCGCCCTAACTGTCCACCAGCAAACCATAATCCGGTATCTGATAGTGAGAGAAGTTGAATTTCTTTCTTGAGCGCGGCTTTAAAGTCCTCAATGAGCACCATCTTAGTGAGAACGGGGAACGTCCCACTATTCACTGTGATTGGTCTAGTTGGAACGTCATAAGCTTCCACTAGCTCTTTAGCCTTTTGATTGGATAGCCCGTAGTGAATACCCAAACCGGAAACAATCGCATATCCAGCCGGAATAAAATTGCGCTCTAACTCGTCAATTCGTCGATGAGCGTCGTTGGCAGTTTCAATGGCCTGTTTGGTCTGCTTCTCCTGTTCAACTAGAGCCTTTGCTTGCTCAAGTAACCATTCCGCGCTTGTTCGCGGCTGTTCGGTCAATGAATAGGAGCCATGCTTTCGAATATTTGGTAACACTTCGTGAGTGATCCAACGCTGAAACGGCTTACCCTTTGGCGCTTGGCTGGAAAGAATCAAGTCATACATACCAGCCTCGTTTATTACCGTAAGCCGTTGATTTAACTCTAACGTCGAGCAGCTCGACGTTGGAAATTCGGCCATTAATTGCTTTAGCGGCTTCTTATCTTGTTCTGAAACATACCGATTAACCGCATCACGAGCGTTCACAAGGCCAAGCATTGCGCCGACCTCGTTCCCGATAAACCAAGGATCGTTATCCATATCAATGATGACGGTCAGATCCCCAAAAATAGGTTTGTTGAATTTGGTTATGTTCATCAACGTAATTCCTTAAAACATGGTTCTTTTGGTCATACCCTGCTTACACACGAACACGCACTATTGGCTTAACTTCAGTCATGCAATGAATATCAATAGAGTCGCCTTGCGGCGGCTCATAACACACGACTTTGAAATCATTCGGATCTACTGGCTTTTTAGGTCTAATGAATTGGCTATATCTCTTCCCGTTAAGCTTGAAATCGTACTGATAAGGCAAGTCTCGTAATTTCATGCCTACCTCACCAATTTGAGTGATTTCAATCTCGCAACGATTACGCCAGCTAGAAAGTAAATCATCACCGTAAATTCGATGCCGAACTTAGCCAGCATGTAGATCGCTAGTGCGCCGTGTATCGCTACTAGAACGGTTTCACTAAAACGCATAACTCACCTAGAAACGAAAACGATGCTTGATTTGTTGAATGTTGTGGAACACTGGCAAGTGAAGCTTCTTTGCGTAAGCAACTTCAGCGAATGCGCCAACGCTAGTTTTCCAGTTCGGCAAGCAATAAATCGCGTCAACTTCACGAATCATTGCCATTGCTATATCCATGTACCCTTGTTCGCTTAATCCTTCTGGCAACATCAGTGCGTGAACGGGAACGTGACCGATGCACTGAATCTTTAGGGCTGCGCGTTTAAATTGCGCTTCGCTATCAGGCACATCGGTAACGCCACCAGCGATATAAATCTTCATCCCTTAATGCTCTCCATTTCGCGTCTAAGGGCGTTGATTTTTAGCTCAATACGCTCAATTTCTTCGGTACTGGATTCTTTAGTGATTTGATGTTGCAGCTCGGAAATCTCGCGTGGGATCTCTCCTACTCGCCATAGATAAAAATCAAGCTTTTCGATTTTCTTATGTCGGATAGCTTCTAGCTGGTCTTTGTCTACGAGCTGGTAGATCTGCGCTAGCATGATTTCAACGTCAGCAATTTCTTCCATCACTTCAGTGATCGAGCCTTTGCCTTGTCGAAAGTGGTGGTACAGGGCAACGGCCAATTCATTTAGCTCTGAAATGGCTTGTTCAACTTGGCGTCTGCGCCCCATTGTTAACAATACTTGGCAAGCTTTTTGGTCTGGTAATTTGGTCATTGATTGTTACCTTTTGTTTTGTTTCGAAAACAAATATATGATCGAAATTTACGTTTGTAAATTTAACAGGCCGAAAATTTAGATTCTTCTTTTGCGCGGTGAAGAGCCTCTAAAGCAACATCAAACGCTTCAATTTCCATTCGCCCGTATGAGTTACACGTATTGCCGATCATGCTAGCCATGCCAGCTAGTGTTTTTAAGTCCTGTTCTAAGTTCTCACTCAATACTTTGAAGTCTCTTTGCTTCGCTAGCTTGTGAAGGCGATATACGCTCAAGAATGCGTTGCTGGTGGCTTCTAGGTAATTCACTAGCGCTTTAGCAAACTCCTGATCCATTGTTGGCACATCGTTGTTGATTGCGATTTCTTCAAAGCCGTACTCGTGCATTTTGGCGATCAAAATCTTCATTTGCTGCTTGATATCGTTCATCGTTTCATGGCCCTTAGTTGGTCAATTCGATCAGAAAACTCGTGTCGTTCTCCTGAACGTCGATACTCTTCTCGAACCTTGTCACTTACCGAAACTCGACTGTGTACTGGTAGCGCTTTTAGCTCATCCTCTGCAAGTCTCAAGCGGCCAGCTCGTTCTTTAGCGTCTGCATCCCGTAGATACTTGATGAAAAGTTCTAACTCTCCACCAGCTCTAGCTCGTTTCAAATCCCAATCACAATTTTGTGCTACCCATTTCTCGGCTCTCCCCATTGGCGCACGATTCAAAAATCGGTCATAGGCCTCGCGGTATTCCGCTTCGGTTCGCTGGTTAATCTGAGTCATCAACTCACCAAGCGATGGAGGGAAGCGGTTACCGTTGGATAGTCGGTCAAAACAGATCGCTAGTATCCGGTTAAGTTGCAAATCATTCAGGGTCGAAAGGAAGTTTTCCCATGCCGTAGTAATCACTGCGCCATTCATCGTGACCCATGTCTTGCCGTACATTTCCGTTAGCGTGTCCCATAGGGCTGTTAGCTTGGGATTCAATCCATTGGCGCTGTTGTTGTACTCGTGCAAATTTGATTGCTGGCGATTGGTTTGGGTAAATCCGCAACCATTCAGGGAAGATTGACTGATCGGCATTCTCGCCATAACCGATTCCATTGATTTCAAATTTCTGTCCATTGTCGATACCTCTTAGATTCGTGTCGTTAAGCAATTCATCTGTCCAGCGTTCGTACTTGATGTAACGTTCTGGATGTAAGCGATCAAAACCTTGTTGCTGCGCTGCATTGCGTCGCTTTACGTCTTCAGCGAGCATTCGTGCAAACTCGTAAGGCTCGGCCTTTAGGCGCTTGATAACTCGCTTAAACTCATTGAATGCTTGAATCTTCCCAACCTTTCTCATTCCGGCAGTCCAGAAAATTGCAAACGCATCAGAAAGCAATTGGTCTGAATCGTCAGATTCGGCCGAAGTATTTAGATCAGTATTTAGTTTAAGATCAGTATTTAGTAGTGTCGTATTAGCCGGATCTGGCTTTTCCGTAATACGGCTTTCACGGATTAGGCTTTTTGGATAGTCACTCACTTCATACCAGGTTGAACCGTCAGCCTCTTTGTGGCGAAGGCAAAAGCCACGCTCAATAAGCTCTTTTAGTATTACGTAAACACCATCACGCCCCGTTTTCTTCATGGTTCCGGTGGTTACTTTCTCTAAGTGGGACACTTTAACTTCCCAATCATCAGGTTTTGACAACAAGTAACTAAGCAATCCCATAGCTTGAAAACTCAAACAATGGTCTGCATAAACCTCGTTGCAAATCATGGTGAAGTTGCGACTTGCACGTTTACGCTTGATCGTTGCGTTCTTATTTGGTTGTGCCATATAATTACCTCGTCACAGCACTAACATTTGGTGCAAACTTAAAGACCGCCGCCTCACACGGCGGTTTTTTTTACTTAAAATTCACTATTTGTTCGAATGTCTTTGTAGATAGAACTTGCGCGTTCAGCCTGTTCTTCTTCGTTGTATTCGTCTTTAGGTTCAGTCAAACCACACTTTTCAACTAACGCTTGTCTGAGTGATTCAAGTTTCTCGACTGGCACTCCCAATGCGTTGCTGAGTTCATCGACATCTTTCCACCAGTTGAAACTTGTCGCGCTCAAAACGCAGTAAGCTCCTAACTCTTCAAGCGTCAAACCACGCTTAAAAATCATCGTTGGAACGACAGCCATGTTGTTTAGAACGAAAAAGCGATTTTCAGGAATGTTCATGGTTACCTCTCAATGTGCTTTGGTTGAGCGTGGCGACACTGAGCTATTAGCGCCACAAGTGGGTGGCTGATAGGAAATAGCTCCCACGCTCACCAAAACACACTTTTAGGTTATCTACTGTTGAGTGTCGTCAACATTCGATGAATGCAATCATTGATCGTAAACAGCAGAGTTGTCAAATAAAAAATTTTCGACCAATAATCGACCAAAAAAAAGAATTGGTTTATACTTGGTGTGTGAATTTCACATACATATACAAGCGTAATATTTAAACATCAAACAGGGGGCATTATGTCTATGTCTGTGCTTGCTCGGAACATTGAGCAGAGGAAACGGGATTTAAACATAACCAAAAGCATCGACTTGGCAAAGAGATCTGGTGTAAGTCGAGCGGTGTTAACCAACATCAAATTGAATCCAGAAAAAAGTATCATGCTCGATTCGGCTATCAGGCTAGCAGATGCCCTCGATTGCCGTCTTGAGTGGTTAGCTACTGGTGAAGGTTCGCCAACGGCTGATGAATACAAAGAGCTTTCTCGCATTGAACTAGGTGCTCCCCTAGTATCATTAAACTCGTTCGTTGACGTTGACCCAGATGAGTTTTTAAAAACGGGCGTTTCAGAGCGCACTCAACGATTCCCTTGCCCTAGTGGAAACTCAAAGAGTCAATTCGTTGTAAAGGTGAATGACCAAATCAAAAACTATCCTGCTGGTGGCTACTTGTACTTTGACATTGATAAATCACCTGTGTCTGGTCAATTGGTTGTAGCAAACACTGGTAACAACGTGGAGATCATGGAATACCAATCCGCACACGGTAGGCAGTTTTTGAAATCCATGAATGAAGAGTTACCTCTTGAATTGCGTCTTGTAGAAATCACTGGTCAGAAATTAATTGGCACTTTCGCTGCGTATGCGATATTCTAATTTTTGGTGATAGATATCACTCACAATCAGCTTTTAAAAGGATTTCCCTCGCTATGCGAGGGTTTTTTTGTCTAAAATCCCAAATCAATCAAAAGCGAAAACAATAATTTCATTTTTTACCGTTTTCGATCACTTCCAATATTTTCATCGTTAAGTTAATCTTTGCATCGTTCGGAAACAAGCGAACAAAAATAAAACCGCCCATTTCTGAGCGGCTTTATTCACAAGGTATGACCAGACCATTTAATGGTATGACCGTGTTGAAGCGGCGACCAAACCGCTGCAACGCCGTCATAGTATCACAAAAGATAAGTGAGTAAACATGACTATTGACGAAGCAAAAATGACTGGCGAAGGAACTGCCAAAAAAGACCCTCAAATGGAACGTGTGACTAACTTCCCTGAGTTTATCGAGCGTGTAGAGGCTGGCTCGATTG
>NZ_JADDYG010000302.1:79345-86605 GCF_015163535.1 Vibrio sp. OPT46
CTAACGTTCTTGGTTTAGCCACATCCAACGTGGCGCTAGCCGTATCTAACTCCGGTAAAGCTGGCGAGATCATCTTAAAGCTAAAACTTTCACCAGCATCTAAAACCGACCCGTCGATTATGAATGTAACCACGGCGATCACGGTTAAAGAACCGAAAGTAAATTACGGCTCGAAAGTCGAAGACTTCAAATATGAAACCGTGGCGTTTGCTGGCTTCGGTGGCAAGTTGAGTTATGACCGCCCAGCCGTTGGCGTCCACAACCAGCTAGAAATTCCGGCTGGCATTAGCAAACTAAGCGTTGGTAAATACTAAGGAGTAAAGAAGAATGTCATTTACTAAAGAATCAATTCAAGAACTTGTAAATAAGGGTAGCGTTCCTGAATTTATTAAAGCCATTGAAGCTAAAAATACGCTTTCCCAACTGATTCTAGTGCCTGACAACTGTTCCCTAAAAGATTTGGAACAGTACCAAGAACACCGCAATAACTTGCGTGGCGAGTTTAATACAATCTCGATCACTGAGTTTGCGAAGTATGCAAAAGACCACCAGCTAGAAGGCTCAAAGACTTTTATTGATGCTGATTCAATGAAAGCTAAAACAATCTTTGACGTTGGTACTAACGACAAAGCTGGTCATCAACTTCACAAGGCTTCAGTATCACTAAAACGCACTGCACCATTTAAAGCGCTGCTAAACATCGACGGCGAACGCATGGAACAACGCGATATGGCTGAGTTCTTGGAAGATTGGAAAGACTACATTTCTGCGTTTGACTCAAACGGCGAACAAATTGAAATGTTCAAAGCGATTGCGGCTGTTCGTGAACTTGATTTTGAACACACTCGCGGCTCAAACCGACAAGTTAGTGATTTCTCTCAATCACAAAGCGAATACGAACGTATTGCGACTAAAACTCGTGAAGATCTTGTGCTACCTGCGGCATTTGTATTCACTTGCGAACCATACTCTGGTTTAGGTGATTTCCGCTTTGAGTTGCGCCTATCAATAATTCGAAATGAGCTTTTAACCCTACGCATTAAACGCATGGAAGAGATTCAAGAGCAAATGGCTGAGAAGTTCCTTGAAGTCGTTAAAGAAGAGTTCGCAAACCAATCGGTAGCAATGCCGACTTACATCGGTACTTACTAATGAGTAATGGTTCCCTCACTCACGAGGGAACAAATCAGATAAGTTGTATTCACAAGGTAGACCAATGACCAACCAAACCCAACCTGTAGACGTTGCTGTTAATCACCTTCTAAACATGGTTCAAAACCAACTTGGTAACGTCCTTTCTCTTGTTGAAACCCAAGCACAATTAGTTTCTGAATCTCTAAACTACGAAACCGATCAGTACAACGAACTAATTGATCGAATTGAAAAGGCTGAGTCTGAACGCGACACGCTTGAACTGAAAGTTATTGAGCTGACCAAAGAGAACGAAGCAATTGAACTAGACCACCTAGACAAGCTCAACAAACTACGCAGCGAATTTAACTTACTAAAAGCAAGAACGGCTGATCTTCCTGCACTAAGAGAAGAAGTTAAGCGTTACCGTGAAATGAATCCAGACGCTTTAAAGCAACGCCTAGCTAAATCACGCGCAACTGCTGACGAGCGCTTAAACACAATCAACCGTTTAAAGAAAGAATCAAGCGACTACCGCAAAGAAAATATTCGCTTGAAAAAAGAAGTTACTCAACTAAGCGAAGCGGCATTAGAAGCAACGCACCTATGCGAAGAGTACAAAGCTCGATTGCATTTCATTGATGGTGACGTAGAAAAGCCATACGTTGGCAAAGACGGTTTAGAGCTATTTATCTACCGTTATGGCTACCCTCTTGCGTTCAAGCCGTTGGTTAAAAATCTAAGCGTAATTCGTGACTTAAACTTCCATATTGAATTGCGTTCCAATTGGGCTGTTTGTTGTGTGGTAAGTGTTTCTGACTGGCTTATCCCATTAATCCCAACAGTTCACGAGTTTGAAGGCCGTATTCCTACAGAGCTATATACAGACCTTCAAGAAATTTACACGAACGCTGCTGAAGTTAGCCACCAGCATCTAATTGCGCGTGTGGAACACTTTAAAGAAGTCACACTTGAATCTGTTTACGACGGTGCAATCACCGAACGAGAATTAAAGCTTCTGAACGATGCAAATTATTTCTCTGTTTACAGCGTAATGCACCCAACCGATGAACAAATAGCAAAATCAGTTAAGGGCATTAGCGAAGCAAGTGCGTCAAAAATCCGAGCAGCAATTGACGAAAAGATCGTTCAACCTTGGGAACGCGAGAACTGGACGAAAGAGCAAGTAAACGAGGTTCGTCGCAAGTGAAATACGATGTGATTTATGCCGATCCACCTTGGCAATTCAGCTCAAAAAGAACTGGCGGTTCAATGAAAAGCGGCGCTTCACAAAAGTATCCAACAATGACGATAGACGACTTAAAGAAAATGCCAGTTGGTGAACTGGCATCTGATAACTGTTATCTGATCATGTGGTACGTGAACGCCATGCCTAAAGAGGCCTGTGATCTTGCTGAAGCGTGGGGATTTACCGTTAAAAACATAAATGGATTGGTTTGGGGAAAAGAGACTGTTAACGGCTTGCCTTTCTTTGGTCTTGGTTACCACACAAGAGCTGGAACAGAATCGGCACTAATCGCGGTTAAAGGTAGGCCAAAACCAGCAAGTCGCTCCGTTCGCTCTTTCTTTACGGCACCAGTTGGCGAACATAGTGCCAAGCCACAAGAAGGCCGCAGCAAAGTAGAAAAAATCGCTGGACGGTTCGCTAGAAAGCTTGAGCTTTTCCATCGAGGCGAACCAAGAAATGGTTGGGATGTATTCGGCAACCAATCGGCACCAAGTTTAATTTTAGATGAGGTTGGATTCAGAAAACCATACTTAGCGGAAATTCAGCTTCAATATGAGGAATTAGAAAAGTGGAAGAAAAACTAATTAGTATTGAGCAGTTGCTTGTTAGATATCGCCCTTTTGCAATGCGCGATGGTGAGAACTTCACAAAGCGCGGCCTATACAACTGGCGTAAAACAAAAGGCTTCCCTGAACCTGTTATCTCATCGCCACGACTCATTTGGAAAACTAAAGATGTTCTCAAGTGGGAAAGTGATCAGGGTTACGACTTTTTGTAGGTGTTGTTGAAGGGCGTTATTTATGGAGGTCGATTAGAGAAAAACTTGACAACATATAGAAGTGAGCATGCCTTTCTGTAATGCTTGAAAGGCTATCATGGATGGGGTGCAGAACATGAGCAATCAATGATGCCCAATTTAGAGTTAGTCTAAACGCAATCTGTCAGTTTCTTTTCCAAGATGGACTATATCTGACAGATCTCTCTAAATCCGTCCTATCCTCAAAGCAATTCAGAACAAAAAATTCTTGCTCACTTCGCTCTTTATCATATTACATACCAAAAGTTATTCGAAAAAGTGTGGGGAACAACATATTTGAAGTTATCGGGGATGATGAAACCCAACCGCTGTTAACTTTCATTAGCCGATTGATTACACATTGATCAGGTATTAAAAAGGTTGCACACCCAATGGGTAAAAGGATACTTTTAGTGGTTAATTAATGTTTATAAATTTTTGAGGTTTGCTCATTTGGAAAAAGTTACAATTGCCATATCTGGTGTGTTAGTTGGGTTCCTTGTAAATCGAGTTTATGATTGGGTTTCATACATGCTTTGGCAAACTAAAATTCGTTCCAGCTTAGTTGAAGAGTTAACACTGGTTCATGATGACATTTTATTTGTTAAGTCAATCATCAAAACAAAAATTGAAGGTTCAGAAAGCATCGGGGCGGGTAGCTACCCAAGAAAGATAAGTTATCCAATATATGAGAAGTATTATGCCGATGTTTGCCTTAATTTTAACAATTCACAGCGTTCTTCTTTCCAGCAAATATATACCGGAATAGAAGAGTTAAATAGTTTTATCGTGGAGCTATATACAGAGTGCTCAAACGACGATTATTGTAGTAGTAATGGTACTCATCAACGTTTAGCTGGAAGTTACTCTACAGCAAATGACATATTGTTTTTAATCAAAAATCATGTTGAGCACCCAAGATTTCCACTAATTGGTGACCAAGTTAATGCTGAGCTGAAACTAAATAGAGAAAAAACAGACAGTTACCTTAGAAAGTATGGTTTTAAGTTCAACTAATGTTTATAGCAAAGTGCGACAGTTTCAATGATCGTTAGCGTTTTAAATGCAATAACTTAGATTTATTATTAGCGCAGATTACTACTTAACACATGTTATACAATCGGAGGTATTCGTTTGAAAGTTGGTATTGAGACACTTTACGAATTACATGAAAAATTAAAATTTGAACGGCAACGAGTTAGTCAAAGTTATCACCCTTACGATTTCTTCAACTTTGTGGTCACCGCATGGCACTTGCACCACGACTGGATTAATAACGATAAAGAAAATCGACCTAACCTGATTCACAAAAAAGTTCAACAGGCACCACCGCAAATGAAGGAACTAGTTCATGTCATGAAGGATCTCGCTAATGGTTCGAAGCATTTTCGATTGAACAAACGTAGTGATGAAGAAAAAGTTGTCACAGAAATACATAAACCAGAAATTAGGGATCATTTTACTTACGTGTTTGGTCCTCAGCCAGGAATTTCAGTAGCAAACGCATATTACACTATTGGAGAGTTGGTCGACATTCTTGATGAGTATTTTGAGTGGTTGTTTGATGATCTTGTTCCAGCCGATAGCTTTCCTGAAAAATTGCAAAAAAAACTTATGGCTAGAGTGATCTAAAAACTTCATACAAATTGATATAGCACATTGGAATATCATTTTGTATATTACATGGTTGATCTGGATATGCTGATTCTTAAGTATTTATTTTATAGCAGAAGTATCAAACCTTAGAAAATTAGCTAGTAGAGCTGAGAGACAACACATGAATAAAAAGCTATTAATTTTAGTGTCACTTATTCCGGCATTTAATTCGCTAGCCGAATGGAAGACATCTAGCAACATTGATCCAATGACTAATGAACAAACGTATTTTGCTCGGTCTCAAAATGTTAAAAGTATAGAGCCCATGCCTGCTCCGTACTCTGATACCAAGTCATGGGTTAGTGTCGGTTGCAATAATACTGGCTCTATATGGGTGAATTTTGGTTTTACAAAGGCACCCAACATGACAGATGACACTACAAAAAACGGTTTTTCTTCTGCAAACAGACGGGTTAAGTGGGATGAGGAAATCGAATTGGTATATATGACTCAAAAATGGGGTTCAAATTTCATCTACATTGCAGAGTCAGAAATAAACAAGATAAGCAAACTAATGAGCAGCTCATCAATCACATTAGACTTATCTTCTTGGTATGGTTCTCCAAATACTTATTTTAAGTACAGTTTGTCAGGTTCTAGTCGAGCCATCGAAAATATTCTAAATAAGTGTGGAATTTCGTTCAAAAAAAGTGCGTGTCAGAACATTGAAAATGAATTAGTAAAGTACAACATCTTTCGGGGGACATATGGACGAAAAGAAGAAATCAATTCATTGTTCGAGCAAGGGAAAATAAATAATACTGATTTTGCAAGGCTACATAAAGTAAATCAGGCTTGTATTGATGAAGTGGAAGCTAAAAATAATTAACAGTTTATATAGTTTTTCAGGCATCGGACTTTAGCAAAATCGTTTAAAACACTGTCCAAAAGCGATCAGTGTTTTCGTCGATTAGTACAAGTAAAGATACCGACCGCCTAAGAGAGTCAACACGCGACAAACTAGCTAAAGCGCTCGATATCAAATCTCATCAACTTTCTACTTTATAGTTAACTACGGCATTGTGATAAATTTTCATGGCGTCTAGTTGCTGACTCAAATACTGGCCTTTATTGTAGGTTTTCATTTCACCAGCCATTTCATGACCCAACATCTTTTCAGCGATGTAAGGCTCAATTTTCAAATCACCGAAGTGTGTGGCTAAGGTATGTCTAAATACGTGTGGCGACCAGCTTGGCAACGCTAACGCCGCTTGCAGCGGTCTAAAACGACTTTGAAAGCCTTGCACTCCTAACTCCCTACCCCTGTTCGAGATAATCAAGTTCTCAGAGCTTGGATGAAGGTCGTATAAAAACTCAAAGTAACCAATCAAGAAATCTGGAATTGGACGAACGATCAAACGCCCGTTCTTGCTGTTTTCTGGTGGCACTTTCCAAGTTCTACCTTTCAGGTCGATGTTAACTTTCTTGGCCGTTCTCAGTTCTCCGCTACGTGCTCCGGTAAACATGAGAATCAAACAAGCTGCCGCAAACTCAAGAGGATATTCACCAGAACGGCAATAGTCGTAAATCTGCTTGAGTTCTTTGAATGATAAAACCCTATCCCTTGGCTTCGACGGTGTACCAACAAAACGGCTTTGAATATTGATCAGTTTGTTCTCTTCAATAATGTCTACAGCCATTAGGTATTTGGCACACTGCTTTAATTCTGTCAGCAAGCGAACTGGAACAGTTTTACCTTCAATAGTCTTAATCACGTTGATCCAATCAACGGTTTTCATCTGCTCCCATTCATTAGAGCCAATCTTGCTAATTATGTGTGTATATAGCGCGTTGATAATTAGCTTTGGATATTTGCGTCTTGGGATCAATTCTTCATTAATCCAAAACTCAATACACTCTTGAACGGTTGCGATTTTCTTTTTGGCTTTGTTGTTTCGCGGATCTAAACCTTGCTCAAGCATCTTTTTAGCTTCTCGGTGAATATCCCTAGCTTCTTTTAAAGAAACTTGAGGATAAGTGCCGATTGTTAAGATTGCTTGTTTCCCCTGCCAGCGGAAGCGATAGCAAAAGCTAATTTTTCCGCTCTTATAGAAGCGCGCAAGTAGGCCGCCGCCGTCGGCTAAATCTTGGTGTGGTTTGTCTGTTGGAAAGTTATTTTTGGACTTTAAAGCCCGTTCGGTGATGGTCATAGTCTACCCTGTCATATACACAATATATACACACATTACGTTGCTTCAGGCATTTTTCCCATGTCACACCAGGAAACACCATGAAGCTCGCAGCCCCCGTATTTATTGGCTTTACATGATAAACGATGTAGATTCTGGAAGCTATTAGAAAGCCGATGAAACTAAAACATATTCCCTTTATATAATTCTGTTTTCATCTTGATTCTCAGGCTTTAAAAAGACAGGCAATACTAAGGAATTCGCTGCCAAGAGACAAGCGTTACCCCATACAAGCGTAG
>NZ_JADDYG010000303.1:0-289 GCF_015163535.1 Vibrio sp. OPT46
AAAAATAATTAGACATCGATCACGCTTAATTTCCTCAAAAAATAAAGAAAGCCCCAACATGATGTTGAGGCTTTGCCAAAAAATTAACTTACAAGAATCGAGTTATTTCACGCTGGTCACTCGACTTGCTTTCTCACCGGTTGCTGACACAGAACGGATAAACACTTCACCTTTCACATTTGGACGAGCATTATCTGCGTAAGTTAGCCAGTTCTTGCCGTCTAGAGAGTATTGAAGCTTCACACCCGGGAACTGAACGTTCATTGCCAGTTTACCCTCTTCAACTTTC